>LUCA01000028.1 GCA_001593875.1 Candidatus Bathyarchaeota archaeon B23 | reverse complement strand
TCATCCGGAGGCATTATGGGGAGGCCGAGTCGTTGGAGGAGCTCTGCCTAGACGCCTCAGCCCTGAAGGGGTTGGCCCTCGTCCTAGAGCGTCAAAGCCGGTGGATCAGGCATCGGTCCTCCACCCTCTACAGGGACCCCTTCCTCCTCACCAGGAGGCTGATGGAGATGGATGTGAGGGCTATAGCTATGGCCTTCCTCTCCTCCTGGCATCCCGTCGTCGAGTTGGAGCAGGCGACGGCCGACACCCTCCTCCATTCGCTGAGGTATTGGGAGGGGCTTCTGCCCCTGGAGGAGAGGTGGAGGGGCATCGAGGTGGAGGAGAGGTGGCCAGGCCACCTCTCCAGGGAGGAGGCTGAGGCCCTGGGCATCTTGGTCCCCGGGGGCTTTGAGGAGGCCTTGAGGGAGCTCTGGAGGGAGCTGAGGGGGAGGGGCCCCGTCGACTACTGGGATTGGATAGGGGCTGAGAGCTATGAGGAGACGCTGCGGAGGGCCTTCCTCACCTCCTACCTGGTCAGCTACGGCTATGCGACCCTCCATATGGATCGTTACAGCGAGCGCCTCCTCCTGGAGCCCGTCGAGGAACCGGAGGAGCGTGAGGAGGAGGGGAGGCGTTCCCTCCCGGTGATGGTGGATGAGGAGGAGTGGGAGAGGTGGCGAGGAGGACTTATGGGAGGAGGTTGAAGCGGGCGGTCCACCTCCTCTTCTTCAAGCATCACAGGCTGCCGGGGGTGAGGGGTTGGGAGCTGCGGAGGGCCCTCGGCCCGGAGTGGCTCGACATATTGGAGGTGTTGGACAACCGACTGAAGCCCCTGGATCTGGAGGTGAGGAGGGTCTACGAGCCCGGGGAGGATCGACCTGAGGAGGCGAGGTATTACATAACGCTGAGGGGCGGCGTCGAGCAGAGGACGGCCAAGACGATGGGTTGGAGGATCGACGACATCGCGGGCCTAGCCGTCGCCGTCGCCTACATCGCCACCCGAGGCGGGAAGGCGCCGAGGGGCGACGTGGAGAGGGCGCTGGGGGAGAAGCTCCCCGGGTGGAGGGTGAGGGCGAACCTGGAGAGATACATCGATGAGGGCTACCTCAGCGACGAGGATGGCGTCCTCACCCTGGGGTGGAGGGGGAGAGCTGAGATAGATATCGACAGGCTGCTGGATCGAATCATGAGGTCCAAGTCCTCAGCCGAGGAGCTCTCCGAGGAGGGCGGTGAGCCCCTCAACCCTCCCGGGTCTGAGGGGGAGGGCCGATAGCTCCCTGAACCTCATGGGCTCCAGGTCGGCGGGGTGGAGGATGATCCCGCCTACGACGAGCCTCTCCCCCGTGGAGCGATCTACGACGGCGTCCCTCAGGATATGGAGGGCGTCCACATCCCTCTCGAACTTCTCCTCGTTGTACTCCAGATCGAAGCGGGGCTCGAGGACGATGATCCTGGGCTTCTCGTCGCCGTCGGCGAAGGCCTCGACGGCTAGGGAGACCCATTTGGCCGAGGTGTAGGAGCCGTAGGATTCGTCTACGCCGTAGCGTCTACGGTAGTAGAGGTTGATCCTCTTCCCCTCCCCCTTCAACATCGAGTATCGACCCATCTCGAGGGAGGCCTCGACGCTGGAGCTGTTGAGGGCGACGACCTGCTCCTCCCCGAGTTCATAGCCCAGCCCCAGGACGGCCTCCAACAGCTTCACGGCGCACCATCGCTTATAGATCTCAGCCGGCTCCCCCTTCAGGATCGGCATCTTAACCCTCAACAGCGGGTCGGGGGCCTCCTCGTCGTATCTCCTGATGATCCTGTGGAGATCGGCGTAGTGGGGGTTGGCCTCCAGCTCCATCAGCTCCTCAGGCCTCACCTCCCCCCTCAGCTCCCTGAGGAAGGAGAGCCTGGGATCCCTCAGCCTCCCCTCGATCCGCCTTCTCAGCGCCTCGACCCCGGTCCTCAGCTCATGGTTTGAGAGGAACTCCCTCGCCAGCCTCACCGTCTCATCTCCCTCCGAACCCCTCAGCCGTCTCCTCAGCACCTCGTCTAGGCCCTCGGAGGTTCGTATCAGCTCCCTCAGCTTCGAGAGGAGGATGTCGATGTGCTGCCTCAGTAACCTATTTCCCGCGGTGTTGTGATCCAACCGCTCTTCCTCCACCTCCACCCTGTCGACCAGCTTCCCTAGGATCTCCCTCAACCTCTCCGACTCGTCTCCCTCAACCCCTCCCTCGGCGACCCTGGCGAGGATGGATCTCACCACATCGACGTCGATCTTGTTGATCTCCCCGATCGGCTTCTCCACCCTCTCCCTGTGGAGCCTCCTCTGGGGCTCCTTAGAGATCCTCTCCACCACCGGCTTCAGCCTGGCCCAGTGCTCCGAGAGGTAGCCATACCACCCCCCCAACCTGCCCTGGATCTCCAAGCCGTATCTGTCGTAGATGAGGTTGAGGCTGAACTCCCTCAGCTCCTCCAGGTAGGGCTCAACCCCGATTCGGAGGCGTCTCCCATAAATCTCGAAGAGGTATTCACCCACATCCTCGATCCAAAGCTTCACCCTGTGGAGACCCGCTGGATCGCTGGTTCTCCACCTCCACTCCACCGCCTCGGAGTCGTCGTAGGGTCTAGACCTGTCCAGGACCTCGACGCCGTCCACGTGGAGCGACGCCCTCGCCCTCCTCCCCCGGGGAGGCTTGAGAACCACCCTGTTCTCCTCTCGGAGCTCCAGCTCGTTGAGCCTGTCAGGTGCTATCGCCCTCCCATTTATGGAGAGGGCGTAACCCTTGAGGTCTCTAGGCGTAGAAGCTCGTGTATCCATGCTCATTTAGGGTCACCAGCATCCTCTCTACCTTCTCGGCGGAGATGGGTAGATGCCCCTGGAGATAGCCCCTCAGATCCTCCAGGATGGGCCTTATGGACTCCGTCCCGGAGATCTTCGTCAGAACCCTCTGCTTCACCTGTAGGTCCAGGGCGACCCTGAGGTTCTCCCTGGGGTCCTCGCTGTAGATGCCCCTGCTGTTGGCGATGTAGCTCAGGGTCTCCCTCCTCACCCTCTGGGAGATGGGGAATCCATATCTCGCCGTGATCTCGTTCAGCTCCCTCAAGGCCCCTAGGGCCGCCTCCCTCTCCTCCGTGTCCAGCTCTCCCCTGAAGCTGTCTAGCATCGCCGTGGAGAGAGGCAGCCTCCGGCCATACTCCTCCTTCACCTCCTCGCTCCATATTTCGATGTCGTGGAACTCTATGACGTTCGCCCTATCTATGAGCTTCGAGGTGAGGGAGTAGGAGGCCTCGTCGATGTTTATGGTGCCGGAGATGTAGAGGTTGGGGGGCATCCTCAATCTGGGCGGTATCAGCTTCCCATCCTCCCTCCTGACGCCGCCGACGAAGCCGTGGAGGTGGATCACCCTATCTATGGACTCCATGGCGCTGAGGAACCTGGAGAAGTAGTACTCCACCCTGGAGAGGTTCATCTCGTCGAGGCAGAGGAAGTAGGGCCTGTCGGGGTGCTCCACCGCCCTGAGGAGGAAGTCGAGGAAGGGCGTCGAGATGTATCTCCCCGTTATCGGGTTGTAGAAGCCCAGTAGGTATCGGTCATCCAGCCAGTTGGGCTGGACGGCGATCCTGAGGTACTGCTCCTCCACCTGCTCCGCGACGGCCTCCGCGAAGAGCCTCGTCAGCGCCGTCTTCCCCATGCCGCTGTATCCGGTGAGGATGACGAAGGGCTTGGTCTTCATCGAGATATAGTAGCTCTTGATCAGCCTATCGGGGTAGCTGTACCCCCTGCTCCTGATGTATCGTATTATGTGGTCTATCAGCTCCCCCTCGCCCACGGCCTCCACGGCCTCCGCCTCGAGGGTCTCCACCCTTAAGGGGGTCTCGACCTCCATCGGGGCCTGGGCCTCGGGTAAGATGACCTCTCCGACGGGGATGATGGGCGCCGGAGCCCCGAGGGCGGTCTCATCCCCCGAGGCGAAGTAGCGCTCCAGGAGCTCCTCCTCCATCTCCCTCTCCAGAAAGCCGTTGAGGCCGAGGATGATCTCAGCCTTCTCCAGGCTCTCCTCCTCCACCCCCCTGATGATGGCGATCCTCTCATTCACCCTCCAGTCGGACTCCGCTCCGAAGAGGTTGAGCTCGGGGGGGAAGATCCTCAGATCGATCATCCTGTCGCCCTCAGTGACGTAGATGTAGAGGGTGCTCCCCCTTCTAGTGTAGTATCTCCCCATCTATCATACCTCCACTTCGCTCTCCTCCGATATATATTTCTCCTCGGATACCTCTCTCTCCACCAATATCTTGCTGTAGGCCAGAAGCCAGAAGAGGGCGAGCCACAGCAGCGTCAGGATGGTGCCGAAGTAGTCGTGGAAGATGAGGGCTGGGAGGTAGCCGGCGTAGTAGGCCAGGAGGCAGGTGATGACGATGCGGAGGATGTTGACGAAGAAGACGCCCTCGACGCCGATGACGGCCGCCATCAGCCTACTCCTCAGCGTGTAGGGCCCCCTGAGGCCGACGGCGAGGGTGATGCCCAACAGCCCGAGGCTCTGCCATCCGACGCAGCTCCAGTTCACATGCACCCTCAGCGGAATCCACCCCTCCAGGTAGAGGTAGCTGCCCGAGACGGCGGTGGAGATGCCGAGGCCCTCCAGGACTCCGGCCACCGTGGAGGCGATGAGGGGGGCGAGGACCCCCTCCAGGTATTCCACCGGCAGAGCCGTCTCCACGAGCCTCGTCAGGGGCTCGCTGAAGGTGATTAGCAGCGGCAGTATGAGGAAGGAGGCCGCCGCATAGGCCAGCAGACCCCTATAGACCTCCCTCTCACCATCCATACTCATCCCTCCTCCCGATGGCCATCGCTAGGGCGACGGCCATCGGCAGCAGCGATGGGAGCATCCTCTCCTCGACGACGATGCCGGGGAAGTCGGCATAGGAGTGCTTATCCTCCGAGTCGTAGTCGAAGTAGTAGGTCCTCTTCCGTTGGCCGTCGTCGTAGACGTATATCGTGATCCTAATCGTATGCCCGCTCCTGAAGATGTAGGGCCTGACGGGTTCACCCTCCAGCTCTATCGGGAGGGGCGGCGAGACGGGTTCGAGGCGTACGATGAACTCATCGACATGCACCAACTCCTGCGGCGTAGTGCCTGTGGGGTCCACGTCGTAGATGTAGAAGCGGTAGGGGGCCTCATGGAGTCTGGAGCAGTAGAAGTAGACGTAGTAGATGATGTTCCCCTCCATCCGGTAATCCTCGACGAGGGGTCCATAGAGGTCGAACTCCCACAGCTTATACCATCCAGGCGTCCCGGTGTTCTTCCATCTATCCGTGTGAGGCCTCTCCCCCAGATCCGTCCAATCCGGGTGGGTGAGATATCTGAACTCGGGCCTGGCGAACTCGAAGGTCAGCGCCGTCCGGTCGCCGTCGGCGAGGGCGACGGCGGCTGAGAGGAGGCCTACGCCGCTGTAGAGCGTCGCCAGCAGGATGACGGCCATGGAGGCGAGGCCTATCCCCCTCTTGAGAAGGGGGACTTTCCCCCCAACGACGCCGGAGCTCTCCCCTCCCCCCCTGGGTTGGAGGATGTAACCTGTGCAGAGATGCCAGTAGAGGGCTATGGAGGAGAGGATGAGGGGCGACGCCAGGTAGTTGTGGAAGAAGATGGCCGACCTATAGAGGCCGTGGACGAGCAGCAGGCAGGGGATGAGTATCCTCGCCGCCAACACGGCGAGGAAGACCTCGAAGCCCAGGAGGGTCCCCTTCACCTTACTCCTCCTCGTATAGCTGCCCTGGAGGGCCACCAGGAGGGCGATGAACATCAATATGAAGCCCTGCCACCCAAGGCAGTTCCAGTCGAGGTGGACCTCGAATGGTACGCCGCCGCCCTCCAGGTAGATGGAGGAGCCATAGATGGAGACGGGGACCCTGAAGACGTATCGGAGGATCGCCGCCACATACCTCGCGGCCATCGGCGTGAAACCCATCAGGAGGCCCTCGACGCCCAGAGACATCGCCAGGAAGGCCGCCAGATCGTTGAGGGTCTCCACCATCGGGAGGATGGAGAGGAGTAGGGCCGCCAGCCAGAGCGGCCATGCGATGGGGCTAATCCTCCTCATCTTCCTCACCCTCGATCTTCGCCATCAGCCTCGGGAGAAGCGGGGCCAGGAAGAGCAGCCCAAGGGCGTTCTCGGAGACGACGATGCCCGGCAGCTGCAGGTAGGACCAACGATATGGGGCGTCATATTCCAGGGTGTAGGTCCGCCCAGATCGGACGTAGAGGTCGATGCCCAGCTTGATGGTGTGCCCCTCCTCGAAGGTGTAGGAGTCGGAGTGATATACCATCAAGTCGTAGGCGCTTGCGGAGGGCTGCAGGATTATCGGCGCCGTGTCGCTCCGCACCTGCGTCTCGGAGCCGTCCTCGTCAACGTCGTAGATGGTGTAGACGATCCTCGACCGCTCTAAATGGGCGGAGCTCCTCAGCCAGACGTGGTATTTAATCCATCCAGTCATCGTGTAGTCTTCCTCCAGTGGTCCGTAGAGGTAGAACTCCCACCTCCTCAGCCCACTACTCGAAGCCGTGTAGCTGTCCTCATAAGCGGTGTCGTTGAGGTCCGTGTAGTCGGGGTGGGTCATCACCCTGTTGGTGGAGATGGTGCAGACGGTGACGGGATTCGGGAACCACTCGAAGCTGAGCCTCGTGGGGTCGTCGTCGGCCGAGACCTTCGTGGATAGGATGCCCAGCCCACCCAGGAAGGTGGAGAGGAGGATGATGGCCATGGAGGCGACGCTGAGGGTTCTCCTACCCCTGAGGAAGTCGACGACGGCCTTGAGGCTGACGCCCTCCCCCCCGGCTCCCCGGGGGCTGAGGATGTAGTTCGTCGAGATGTACCAGAAGGCTGCGAGCCAGAGGAAGGTGAGGGGTAGGGTGGCGTAGTCGTGGAAGGCGATGGCGACGCCGGGTCCATAGCTCCTTAGGATGAGGGCGTCGGCGGCTATCCTGAAGAGGTTTAGGAGGACGACGCCGAGGAGGCCTAGAAGGATACACTTCACCTTGCTCAGCCTGGAGTGGCTTCCCTGAAGCCCCGCCACGAGGCTGAAGAGGAGCAGCAGGAGGCTCTGCCATCCGACGCAGTTCCAGTTCAGCAGCAGCTTGTAGGGGAGGTATCGATCCATGAGGTAGACGGAGGGGCCGAAGGATGCGGCCTCCATCTTGAAGACGTAGGTGAGGAGGGCTGCTACGAAGGCGGCCATCTGCGGCGATATCTTCTCCTCTATGAAGACGTCTAGGCCCGCTGAGGCGGCTACCTTCGCCATAAGGTCGTTGAGGGTTCCGATGAAGGGGAGCATCATCACCGATAGCAGTACCGCCCATAGGATGAGGCCCTTAGCTCCAAAACCCCTATTACTCATTTTCTTTCACCTCCTTCTTTCCCTTAACCCTCAACACGGCTACGGGTATTATGGGGGCGACGGAGAGGAGGGGCAGCGCATTCTCGGGGACGATGATCCCCGGGAACTCGATGTTTGTCGCCTCCGAGCCATATCCAAGGTAGTAGGTGGCCGAGTCACCCCTCAACCAGATCTGAAGGGTGTGCCCCCGCTCGATCCTCTTGGCGCTCACGGGATCGGTGGCTATGGTGATCCTCCTGGGCTCCCTCGACAACTGGATCCCCTCAGCCCTCGCCGAGATCAGGAGCTCCATCTCCCCCTCCTCTTCCACCTCGATCATCCTCACCTCGACGTCGACGAGGCACTCCACGTCGGCGTTGAGCTCCAGAGTCACGAGGGCTCTCCCCTCCATCTTGAAGTTCTCCCTCAGGGGTCTCTCCAGTAGGAGTCTCCAAGCCCTCTCCCATCCGCCTCCTGGGTGGTCATAGCTCGCCCTCCCATGCTCCATCGTCGACTCGCTGGTGAGCAGGAGGCGGGAGGCGACGTCGTTGACTATCCTCGGCTCCGCCGTCGCCCTGACCGCCAGGGAGGTGTGTTGAACCTGCTCCTCCTGAGCCCTGGCGGAGATGGTGATCCAGGCGATGAGGGAGGAGAGGAGGATTAGGAAGATGAGGGAGGAGACGGCCGGCCCCGGTCTTCCCCCCTCCTCCCTCCTCTCCGCCGATTCGCCCCTCGATGTGCGCCGCCTGCGGGGTACGACCCAGCCGAAGAGCCTCCTCAGCCTGACGCTGAGGATGCGGTCGGTGATCCTCCCCGTCTTGAAGGTCCTGAACCAGGCTCCCTCCTCTCTCTCCGTCAATCCCTTGAGGGCGGCGTAGGCCTGGAAGGGGGCGATGACGTAGCTGAGGACGATGAAGGAGAGGAGGCCCGTGAAGTCCTCCAGGGCGCTGCGCTCCATGAAGAGGCCGGTCAGCCCCATGAGGGGAAGGGCGAAGAGGTTGCTGAGGATGAGGCACCAGCCGAAGGTGGCCGTCCAGAACCAGGGGTGTTGATGGAGCACCTCGGCGATCATCCAGGAGGTGGTGCCTATGAGGAAGAAGAGGGATTGGAGGTAGTAGAGGGAGAAGTAGAGGAACTCCAGCTTCTCCCTCCATGTCAGCATCGGGGATCTCATGACACGCCAGAAGTACCTCTTGACGACGTAGGTGTGCCCCTCAGCCCACCTCATCCGCTGGCGTACCAGCCTCATCACCGTCGTCGGTATCTCAGCCGGGGCCTGTACCAGCGGCGTGTAGACCACCTTATAGCCGGCGAGGTAGAGCCTCACCGTCAGCTCCCAGTCCTCCGTGAGGCTCGTCGTCCAGCCCAATTCCTTGAGGACGTCAGCCCTGATCATGTAGACGCTGCCAGCGATCATCTTCATAGCGCCGAAGAACTCCTCGGCCACCCTCTCCACCATGTAGCTGCCGCTGAACTCCGTTCGGACGCCCCTCGTGATCCAGTTCTCCCTCTTGTTGAGGTGGTGGAGCTGATAGCCCTGAACGGCGGCGATGCGCCTACGCCTATACCACTCCTCCACCCTCTCGATGATGCTGGAGCCCCCGTTCCGATGATTGTTGCGGTTGTTGCGGTTGAAGTAGCCGAGGATCCTGTCGGCGAATCTGTGGTTGTTCCTCCATGAAGCCCCACCCTCAGCCTCCCCGAAGTACCAGAGGAACCTCCTGAGGGTGTCCCTCGGGGGTATGAAGTCGGCGTCGAAGACGACGACGTACTCCGTCCTCGGGTCCATATGCCTGAGGGCGACGCCTAGGGCGCCTCCCTTGAAGCCGCTGCGATCCCTCCGGTGGATCACCTTTATCGTCGGCAGCGGCCCCCGCCTCTCGACGCTGATCTCCTTGAGTATCTCCACCGTCTCATCCGTCGAGTCGTCGATGATGATGATCTCGTAGTTCGTGTAGTCTAGGTTTAGGCAGGCCTGTATGATGCGTCTGGCGACGTTCCTCTCGTTGTAGAAGGGGAGGTGGATGGAGACGAAGGGGTCCCCATCCCTCTCGATGCCGCCGTTTCTGTTGTTGTTGGCCACCCCTCTTCCACCGCCGCCGAAGAGGGCTAGCAGGGTGGCGACGTAGTACTTGGTGGCGTAGAGGAAGAAGAAGATGCCGAAGCCTAGGGCTATGTAGGAGAAGGCTTGGCCGATGACAGCTGTCAGCGCCATCTCTCTGATCGCCTCCATCTGTAGCCGTGTTGAACAGGTATACATTATATCGATACTCCGATATATTCAACCCGAGACGCCGGCGAAGATATTTAAAGATATCGGGGATACAGTTTAGAACTCCATTTTCATAGCCGAGTTATGGATTAGGCCTCCTATCCCCAATTTATATTAGGGGAGAGTAGTAAAGTGATATGCTCGGCGACGTAGAACTCGGTGGAGATCTCAGGAGGAGACTCTATAGGGCCTTTCTCGACGTCTTCCTTCTCAGGCTGATAGCGGAGGAGCCCCTCTGGGGCTACAGGCTTATGGAGGTTCTCCGGGAGCGCTACGGCGTCAGGGTTGGGCCGCCGGTTCTCTACCCCCTGCTGGCATCGCTGGAGAGGAGGGGGATGCTGGAGAGCTGTGAGGTCCCCGTCGGCGGTAGGCGTAGGAGGGTCTACCACATAACGGGATCTGGATTGGAGTATGCGAAGCGGTTTGAGGAGGTTGTGAGGGAGGCCCTCGATCTCTAGAGGCCCTCCAGCCTTCGGGCTATCTCCCTCATGACCTTGGAGAAGGGGTGGTCTCTCCGCTCTAGGACGAAGGGTCTCCTTCTAGAGCCCTTCAGCAGGAGGTCGCAGTAGCAGGGGATTATGGCGAGGAGGGGATACTTGAAGTATCGGCTGATCCTCCTCACCAGCTCCTCCCTCCCCTCCCTGGTGGCCAGCTGGTAGGGTATGGCCTTGTTCACTATGATGTAGACCCTCCTCTCGAAGGCGTCGTAGATGTCCCTTATGAGCCTCCGAGCTCCCTCCAGGTCGACGACGTCCATGGTGGAGATGAGGAGGGATATATCCGATGAGACGACGGCGTTCACCGATGAGTAGTGGATTCCCGGGCTGGTGTCGAAGACGACGACGTCGACGTCCATCTCCTCCAGCCTCCTCTTCAGCTCCATCATCCTCCTCAAGGCCCTCACCTGCCATCTTCGATCCTTCCTCGCCATCTCCCTCATCGCCTCCATCTCAGGGTTGGCCAGGCCTACCAGGAGTCGCCCCTCCACGTCGATGCGGTTGGAGATGTCGACGATCACCTCCTCCGCCCCGGCGTCGCCGTCGAGGTAGTCGTTGAGCCACCTCTTCACCTCCACCCTGAAGAGGGTGGAGAGGCTTGGGGCCCTGAAGTCGAAGTCGAGGAGGGAGACGGCCTTCCCCTCCGATGCGTAGATGGCGGCGAGGTTGTAGGAGAGCAGGGTCTTCCCCGTCCCCCCTCGACTTGAGTGAACCGATATGGCCTTCATCTCCACCACCTAGATGACGACTGAGAAGAGAACCCTCCTCCCCCTCCTCTCCTTCTTGAGGTACCCCATCCTCACCAACTGGTTGAGGTAGCTGCTCTCCACCGCCCTAGCCCTGCCGGTTCTCTCGGCCACCTCCTCCGCCGTCGCCTCCCCCAGGTCGCAGAGGACCGTCGCCGTCTTCCTCAGATGATCGGGGAGTGAGAGCAGCGACATGACGTCCAGCGTCTTGTACTCCACCTTCTCCACCGACGGTATCGCCTTCATCAGGCCTTTGAAGAGGGCTCGCTGATCACCGGCCTCCACGGCCTCGATGTCGTACCGCTCAGCCAGCCTCTTCGCCTCCTCCCTCACCGGAACCGCTATGAGCACCGCCTTATAGGGGTTGACGTCGTAGACCTTGGCGAAGATCTCCTTCACCTCCTCCTCCCCCGCCGGCCCCTCCTCCAGGGCTATATCGATGACTATGGTGGGCGGCTCCTCGCCTCTCCCCCTGGCCACGACGTCGAAGCTGTGCCTCACCCCCGACTCGCCCCTGATCTCGCCTGGGCTCTCGGCTCTGTATCCCCGCTCGTGGAGGAACTCCAGGATCCGGGGGATGATCAGCTGATCCGATAGGCTTCTAACCCTATCCAAGTTTGGTCTATAGCAGTAGAGGGGCCTCAGCTCCAGCTCCCTCTCCAGGGCTTCACATCTCCCACATCGCCAGCCCCCCTCCTCCCTCTCCACCCTCGGCGAGCCGCATCGGGGGCAGAGGGCTAGGTAGCCGCAGAACTCCCTCTCCAGGAGGCCGGCGTCCTCCAATCGCTCTAGGGTTTCCTCCGCCTCTCCCTCCAGGAGCCTCTCAGCCTCCGGATATCTGTATCCCCTCTCGGGGTCCAGTATGGGCGTGATCTTGTCGAGGCTCCCCCCGAGGAGGAGGCCCATCAGCAGCTGGATGCGCCTGTCCCTCAGCAACCTCCTCTCATCCACCTTCAAGAGGGCCTCTTCTCCCTTTGAACACTAAATCTCTCCTCCCCCCTCCAACTTATAGCTGTATCCCTCCCCTCTCCCTGGGGAAGCATATATGGGGGCTGCCCCATATCTCCTCGATGCTCCCCTTCCCCGTGAGGAAGATCAGGGAAGGCCTTGCCATCCTCCTAATCCCCGACGTGGAGGTGGAGAGGCCCACCAAGGCGCCGGTCTTCTACAACCCCAGGATGAGGATGAACCGGGACTCGGCCGTCCTCGCCGTCTCGGCCCTCCAGAGGCGTCTATGGAGATCCCTCAGCCTCTGCGAGCCGATGTGCG
>LUCA01000027.1 GCA_001593875.1 Candidatus Bathyarchaeota archaeon B23 | reverse complement strand
TATAACCCTCCTCCTGAAGCCTCCTGGCGACGAGGAGGGCGGCCCTATCGAGGTTGGCGTTCACGGAGCTGTAGAGACCCCTATAGGTGTAGATGACAGCGGGGACCTCATGCCTATAAAGCTCGTCGACCACCGGTCCAGAAGCCTCATAGTGAGCGAGATGCCCCTGGGATACTCGGCGAGATTTAGCCCCCCTGCCTCAGGACGAAATCCCGGGTGGGGGAGAGATCCCCGACGCCGAAGAGATCGACGCCCAACTCCCTCGCGTAGGATTCAAGCTCGGACCTCAAACCATTCATCTTCCCATAACTGTAAAGGTATCCTTATAACCTTTACCAGCTTGGTGCGGCCGCCGGGATTCGAACCCGGGTCTTCAGCTCGGGGGGCTGATATCTTGCCAGGCTGGACCACGGCCGCCGATTCCTCCATATCGGGAGGAGACCTAAAAACTTTTTCAGCTCCGTGGGAAAACTCTAAAACGTTTGGGAACCCTATATCGGTCGGGGCCTGTAGCTCAGCCAGGTAGAGCGCCGGGCTTTTAAGCTCCGGTGAGGAGACCCGGCGGTCGGGGGTTCAAATCCCCTCGGGCCCGTCTGATCGCATTTCGGATGTGAGCGCGTTGGATGCGGGAGTTCGGGAGCTGAAGCCGAAGGTTAGAGAGCTTAAGTATAGGATGATGATCACTGACCTCCTGAAGGTGGCGAGCAAGAGCTACACCTATCAGGAGCTCAGCGAGAAGCTGGGTCTGAGCCCCCCCATCCTCAGCAGGTATATGCGGGGCCACGTCATCCCCAGCTATGCGAGGGCTCAGAGGCTCTACGAGAGGCTGATGGAGATCACCAACATCAAGGACTCCCTCCGGAGGCGGATAAGCTTCGATGAGGAGGGATACTTCGACAACACCCCCCTAGTCTCCGAGATCACGTGGCTGAGGATATTGGCCAACTACGCCGTGGAGAAGTTTGCGGGGACGAGGGTGACGAAGGTGCTGACGGCGGCCGTCGACGGCATACCGGTCTCAACCCTCGTCGCCAGCCTGCTGGACGTGGACCTCATCATAGCGAAGGACCGTAAGGAGGTGGGGATAAGGGACTTCATAGAGAAGACCTACACCCTCCAGGGCACAGCCATAAGGAGATGCCTCTACGTCCCCAAGTCCTCCATCAAGAGGGGGAGCAAGAAGAAGATGAGGGAGACGGGGGACAGCGTCCTCATCATCGACGATGTCGTCAGAACCGGCGAGACGGTGAGGGCTCTCGTCGACCTGGTGGAGGAGAGGGGGGCCCACATCGCCGGCGTCTACGTCCTCATAGCCCTCGGCTGGAGGTGGAGGGAATACCTCAACGACGTCACAAGCCGCTACCCCTTCGAGGTCTTCATAGAGATCTGCCCAGCCGCCCGCTTCATCGACAGGCTCGGCAAGAGATAGATTGGCAAAGCCTTTTATCGGGGTTTTAAGCCTTAGGTGGCGTGGATGTTCAACCTCATAACCCTGAGGGACACCGTCCGCATCGACCCCTCGAGATTCGGCGAGCCCCTGGAGGTAGTCGCCCTAGATGAGCTGAGGAGTAAGTATGAGGGGCTCGTGGACGAGGAGCTGGGCTACGTCATCTGCATCGTCGACCTCAAGGTCAACCCCATAGGGCGCATCATACCGGGGGACGGTGGGACCCATCACAGGGTGGTCTTCACCCTCCTCTCCTTCTACCCCGAGATCCAGGAGGTCGTCGAGGGCGAGGTCGTGGAGGTGGCGGACTTTGGAACCTTCCTCAGGATCGGCCCCGTCGACGCCCTCCTCCACGTCTCCCAGCTGATGGATGACTTCATCTCCTACGACGAGAAGCACGGCGTCCTCCTGGGGAAGGAGACCGGCAGACGCATCCAGAAGGGAGATATCTTCAGGGTCCGAATCGTCGCCGTCTCCTTCCCCAAGGGCCGGAGCGCGGGGAAGATCGGCGTCACAGCCCGCCAACCCTTCCTGGGGCGGCTGGACTGGATAGAGGAGGAGGTGAAGAAGGCGAGGGGCGTAACCGAAGAGGGGGAGGATGAGGAGAAGCGATGAGCCTGAGGGCCTGCAGGAGCTGTAAGATACTGACCGAGGGGGACTCCTGCCCCATCTGCAGGGGGAAAGACCTGAGCGAGGACTACACCGGCCTCCTCATCGTCCTAGACCCCGAGTCGGAGCTGGCGAAGAAGCTGGGAGTCGATCGGAGGGGGAGATACGCCCTGAAGGTTCGGTGAGGAGGCCCTTGAGGAGAACCCTTAGGCTTCCGAGATCCATGAGGGGGGAGCTGAAGAGGCCCCTGGGCATGCTGCTGAGGGGTGAGGACGCCGCCAGGGGGGTGATGGAGCTCCTGGAGCAGAGGAGGCCGAGGGTGCTAGCCGTCGTCGGCGACACCTCCACCAGGAGCCTGCTGGAGGCGGGGTTGAAGCCCGACATCGTCGTCGTCGACTATAGGGTGATGCGGAGACCCATAGAGCCCTACGCCCTGGAGGGGCGCCGCACAATCAGGGCTAGGAACCCGGCGGGCACCATCGATGAGGAGGCCTGGATGGCGCTGGAGGAGGCGGTAACCCTTAAAAAGGGGGTGGCGGTTATCGTTGAGGGTGAGGAGGACCTCCTCGTCCTCCCCCTGATAGCCCTCCTCCCCACCGGCTCCCTCATCGTCTACGGGCAGCCCCATGAGGGCCTGGTGGCCGTGGAGGTGACGGCTGAGCGGAAGCGGTGGGCTGAGGAGTTCATGGGGCGGATGGAGGAGGCTGGGAGTGGAGCTGAGGGTGATATCGACCAGGGATAACCCCCTCATAGGGCGTAGGGAGGTCGCCTTCGAGGTGGAGGCCCCCTCGACGCCTAGCAGGAGGGAGATTAGAGAAGGCGTCGCCGAGGCCCTAGGCGTCGACGTGGAACAGGTCTGGGTGAGGAGGATAGTCACCAAGACCGGAACCCACATCACCATCGGCGAGGCCCACGTCTACGAAGACCCGGAGAAGGCGCTGGAGTTCGAGCCGGAGCATATAATAAGGAGGAATAGGCCGCCTAAGGAGGAGGGCGAGGCGAGGTGACCAAGAGGGGAGTCTGGAGCCTCTACAAGGTGGAGGGGGAGAAGCTGGGGAGGCTGAGGCCCTTCTGCCGGAGATGCGGCCCGGGCTACTTCATGGCGGACCACGGCGACAGATACACCTGTGGAAACTGCGGCCTAACCATCTGGAAGACGAAGAGGGAATGAAACCTTAATAGGCTGAGCGGCGACAAAGCCCATGGAAGGGCCCGTGGCCAAGCCTGGATAAGGCGCCGGCCTTCTAAGCCGGAGATCGAGGGTTCAAATCCCTTCGGGCCCGCCACCGGAGAACGTCGAATCCGCATTTCCCCCTGGGGCTCACCCCTTTATCCACGCCTCGGCGACATCTGAACCTTTTTAAGGGTCATCGGTTATCTCCCCTGGGGCTCCAGGGGGATGTCTAGATGGGGCAACCGTGAGGGGGGAGAGTGGGCGTAGACGCCCCTACGCCTCGGTGTCAGCCCAAGCCCTCCTCGCCCTCTCCGTCGATGTGATGGGCCTCTTCGCCGGAGGCCTCGTCTCCTTGTTGTCCCCCTGGTTCCGCTCGAAGCCCTGGCTTCTGGCGTTGTATCCGCCGATATTGACGGTGAGAGGTGACATAAGCGGCATCTTCTCCGGCAACCTCTCGACGATGCTCCACCTCGGCCTCATCCTCCCGAGGGTGAGGGGGAACACCGACACCTATCGCAGCCTCATCTCCTCCATCTACGTCCTCACCCTCCTCGACACCCTCGGCATGGGCGTCATCGCCTTCGCCCTCAACCTCCTCCTCGGCATCGCCTCCCCGGGGCATCTAGGCCTCTACATGCTGCTGCCGACCGTCACCTGCCTCTCAGCCGTCCTCCTCTCCATACCCTTGACGACCCTCATCGCCATCGCCGGCTACAGGAGGGGATTGAACCCGGACATCATCCTCTACCCCTGCCTCTCCTCCATCAACGACATCCTCGTCAGCGGCTCCTACGCCGCCGTCGCCACCCTCGCCGCCACGCCTCTAGGCCTACGGCTCCTCGCCCTCCTCTTCCTCTCCGCCCTCCTCGCCGCCCTGGCCATCACCTACAGGTGGCGGGGCGACGACCTCTTCCGCGACGTCCTACGGGAGGGAACCCTCATGGTCCTGTTGTCGACGCTGCTGGCGAGCCTCAACGGCGTCGTCCTCTCGGGGCTGACGGAGGGCATCCTGAGGCACCCCGGCATCCTCATCCTCTACCCCTCCCTCACCTCCACCCTCGGCGACATAGGCTCCATCATAGGCTCCCTCACCACCACCAGCCTCGCCCTCGGCTACGTCAGGGGGCTTAGGGGCATATTGGATGAGGGGGTGCGGAGAACCCTGAGGGTGGAGGCCGCCGCCTTCCCCCTACACCTCCTCTTCGCCTTCGCCGCCTACCTCCTACTTGGGGCGCCGGACGCCGCCGTCCTCCGCTTCCTCATCGCCGTATCGCTGCTCTCCAACCTCCTCAGCTTCCTCACCATCTCCCTCTTCGCCCTCCTCCTGGCCCACGTCGCCCATCGGAGGGGGCTCAACCCCGATAATGTGGTGATCCCCACCATCACCTCCGCCTCCGACACCGTCGCCACCCTCACCCTCCTACCGGTGCTCACCCTCACGGGGCTCCTACTCTAAAAAGAGATTTAGGGAGGGAGGGCCTCCATCATCGAGGTGTCGAGGATGCTGGTGGGGTTGATGGCCGACACCCACGACAACATCCACCTCATAGACCGAGCCGTCGAGAGGCTCAACCAGGAGGAGGCTCAGCTGGTCCTCCACGCCGGCGACTACATCAGCCCCTTCACCGTCCCCCACTTCCAGGGGCTTAAGGCCGAGATGATCGGCGTCTACGGGAACAACGAGGCTGAGAGGACGCTGCTTCGGAGACGCTTCCAGGAGATCGGCGTGGAGCTCAGAGGCCTCTTCGCCGAGATTCGATGCGACGGCCTCAGGATCGCTCTCCTCCACGGCCATGAGGGGGAGCTCCTGAGCTCCCTCATAGGTTCAGGGGCTTACGACGTGGTGGTCCACGGCCACACCCATAGAGCCGAGATGAGGGCGGTGGGCGGAACCCTCGTCATAAACCCCGGGGAGGTCTGCGGCTACCTCACCGGCAGGTGTACCCTCGCCCTCCTAGACACCGAGGCCGTGGAGGGGAGAATCCTCAACCTCCTTGAGACGGGGGCTCGGTGAAACCGTTTTAGGGCCCTCCACCCCCTCTATCAGAGATGAAGGCCGTCCCCTTTAGGGAGCTCTACTCGACGATGGTGAGGATAAGGGTCTTCGAGGGGGCCGTTGAGAGATTGACGGCGGAGGGGCTGCTCCCGGCGGCCGTCCTCCTCTCCAGGGGTCAGGAGGCCGTGGCTGCCGGCGTCTGCCTCCACCTGGGCCCAGGAGACCAGATCGCAAGCACCCACCGCCCCCTCGCCCACCTGATAGCGAAGGGCTGCGACCTCGGGGGGTTGATGGCTGAACTCCTAGGCCGAGCCGGCGGCCTAAATGGGGGTAAGGCCGGCCCCTTCCACGTCTCCGACCCCTCCGTGGGAGCCCTGGGGGCTAACGGCGTCGTGGGGGCGAGCGTCCCCATCGCCGTCGGCTACGCCCTCGCCCACAGGCTCAGGGGGGACAACGGGGTCGCCGCCGCCTTCTTCGGCGAGGGAGCCTCGAATCAGGGATGCGTCCACGAGGCCCTAAACCTCGCCGCCGTCTGGAGCCTCCCCATAGTCTTCGTCTGCGAGAACAGCTCCCCACGGAGGGGTAGGATGCTGGGCCACGAGATGAACTGGCCTCAACTCGCCGTCGAGAGGGTCTCACGGCGGGCGGCGGCCTACGGCATACCAGGGGAGACCCACGACGGCCTGGAAGCCGAGGACGTCTACCAGGCGGCGGGGAGAGCCGTGGAGAGGGCTCGGAGGGGGGAGGGCCCCACCCTCCTGGAGTTCACGGTGGAGCGGCTGGAGGAGGCCGCCATCGGAGGCCTCAGGGATCCCGTGGAGAGGATGAGGAGGCGTCTCCTCGAGGGGGGCGTCATCGACCCCGGGGAGGATGAGGCGATCTGGCTTGAGGCTGAGGAGGAGGTGGAGGAGGCGGTGGACTACGCCCTCAGCAGCCCCGAGCCGGAGCTGTCCGACGCCTTCAGGGACGTCTTCGAGGAGGGTTGGCGGGGATGAGGGTGATCACCTACGCCGAGGCGATAAGGGAGGCGCTGAGGCTGGAGATGCGTCGAAACCCCTCGACGCTGCTACTGGGCGAGAACGTCTCCAGCCAGCGGAATCCGGCGACGAGGGGCCTCGCCGAGGAGTTCGGCAGGGAGCGGGTGCGGGATACGCCCATCTCCGAGGCGGGCTTCCTAGGCGCAGCCCTCGGGGCCGCCATCCTCGGCCTCAGACCCATCGTGGAGGTGATGAACATCGACTTCGCCCTCGTCGCCATGGATCAGCTGCTCAACCAACTGGCGAAGACGAGATACCTCTCAGGCGGGAGGCTATCAGCCCCGGTGACGGTGAGGGCCATCTACGGCGGCGGCCGCTCCCTGGGGGCGACGCCCTCCGAGGCCCTCTACTCCCTCTTCGCCCACATGCCAGGTCTGAGGGTGGTGGCCCCCTCAAACCCCTACGACGCCAAGGGGTTGCTCACCGCCTGCGTCAGGGGCGAGGACCCCGCCCTCTTCCTGGAGCACCGCCTCCTCTACGACGTGGAGGGCCCCGTCCCCCCCGAGGCCTACACCATCCCCCTCGGCGTCGCCAACGTCCTCAGGGAGGGGGACGACGTCACCGTCGTCGCCGTGGGCCTCATGGTGAGGAGGGCCCTGGAGGCAGCCGACGAGCTGAGGGGTGAGGTGAGCGTCGAGTCTTGGACGTCAGGTCCATCGTCCCCCTCGACGAGGAGGCGATCCTCCGATCGGTGAGGAGGACGGGGAGGCTCGTCGTCGTCGATGAGGACTATGAGCGCTGCGGCTTCAGCGCCGAGGTCTCAGCCCTAGTTGCGGAGAAGGCCTTTGAGGCGTTGGAGGCGCCCATCCTCAGGGTGGCGACGCCGAATGCGCCGATACCCTACAGCCCGAGGTTGGAGCGTCACCTCATACCGGGTGGAGGGAGGATCCTCAGGGCGGTGAGGGGCGTCATGGGGAGGGGGTGAAGCCCCGCCTCAGGTCTCCGCCTTCCCCCTCATCAGCTCCAGCAGCAGCTCGGCGTCGATGTTGCCGCCGCTTACGATGACGGCGACCCTCCTACCCTTAAAACGCCCTGGCTCTTCGAGGAGGGCTGCCACCCCTATGGCTCCACCGCCCTCAGCCACCTGCCTCTCCCTCAGCAGCATCCACCTCACCCCCTCCCTCACAGCCTCCTCGTCGACGACGATGAAGTCGTCGACCAGTCTGCGGCAGAGGTCGAAGGTGATGGAGTCGGCCTCTATGCCCCCCAGCAGGGCCTCGGCGATGGATTCGCCGATCTCCACCTCCACGATGCGGCCTCGCCTGAGGCTCTCATACATCACCGGCGACGCCGAGGGCTGGACGCCGACCACCTCCACCCCGGGGGAGAGGGCCTTCAGGACGGAGGCCACGGCGGAGATGAGGCCTCCACCCCCCACGGG
>LUCA01000026.1 GCA_001593875.1 Candidatus Bathyarchaeota archaeon B23 | reverse complement strand
AGAGCAGGATCGGAGGCGTCGTCAGGATGGCGGCCTCCGAGGCCAGGGCCCCCCACGGCGTGCTACAGCCTGAGGAGGAGGTCCTCTACGGCGAGGTGAGGGGCTCCATCTCCCAGTGGAGGAGCGAGATGAGGAGGCTGGGGGGTGAGCGATGACCCTCTCCACCCTCATGGCGGCTGAGGAGGCCTTCACCCGCTTCATAGAGGAGTTCAAGGATCTGAGGGGGGGCCTCAAATACGAGAGGGCCGTCTCAGAGATGGCCGTCAAGGGGTCGAAGTCCCTCGTCGTCGACTTCTCAGACCTCTACGCCTACGACGTGGACCTCGCCCGGGCCGTGCTAGGCGACCCAGCGGAGTATCTCCCCAAGTTCGACGCGGTGGTGTTGGCGAAGCTGAGGATGAGGGACCCCGAGTACGCCGAGGCCGTCGGCAGGGTCCACGTGAGGTTTAGGGGGCTGCCCCAGGAGACGCCGCTGAGGAGGATAAGCTCCCACAACATAGGTCGACTGGTGATGGTGAACGGCATCATCGTCAGGGCGACGGCGGTGATGCCCCTCCTCGTCAAGGCCGTCTTCAGATGCCGGAGCTGCGGGGAGCTCATCTACCTGGAGCAGGGAGCCCAATACCTGAGGACGCCGACGGAGTGCCCCTCCTGCGGCCGTAAGCGGGGCTTCGAACTCGTCCCCAAGGAGTCCACCTTCATCGACTCGCAGAGGATCACGATCCAGGAGATGCCTGAGGAGCTCCCGCCAGGTCAGCTGCCCCGGTCGCTGAACGTCTTCCTGAAGGACGACCTCGTCGACGTGGCCAGGCCCGGCGACCGGGTGGCGGTGGTGGGCGTCATCGACCTGGTTCAGAGGCAGGGTCGAGGCGGAACCCTCAGGGCCTTCGACCTCATCCTCGAGGCCAACAACCTGGAGGTGAGCGGCCGGGAGCTGGAGATGCTGGAGATCACCCCGGAGGACGAGGAAAGGATCAAGGAGTTGGCCTCAGACCCCTGGATACACCGTAAGATACTCCAGTCGATAGCCCCCTCCATCTACGGCTACGAGCATGTGAAGGAGGCCATCATGTACCTCCTCTTCGGGGGCGTCACCAAGGAGCTCCCCGACGTCAGGATCAGGGGGGATGTAAACATCCTCCTCGTCGGAGACCCGGGGGTGGGGAAGAGCCAGCTTCTCCAATACTCCGCCAAGGTCGCCCCCAGGGGCCTCTACACCACGGGGAGGGGATCCACCGCAGCGGGGTTGACGGCCGCCGTCGTGAGGGAGGGGGGCACCGGAAACTTCGTCCTGGAGGCGGGGGCCCTCGTCCTCGGAGACATGGGCGTCTGCTGCATCGACGAGATAGAGAAGATGAGGGATGAGGACCGAAGCGCCATCCATCCGGCGATGGAGCAGCAGGTGGTCTCCATAGCGAAGGGCGGCATCGTGGCGACGCTCAACGCCAGGACCTCCATCCTCGCCGCCGCCAACCCGGCGTTGGGCCGCTACAACCCCTATCAGACGGTGGCCGAGAACATCAATCTCCCCGTCACCATCCTCAGCCGCTTCGACCTCATCTTCGTCCTACGGGATCAGCCTGAGGAGGAGAGGGATGCGAAGCTCGCAGAGCACATATTGAAGCTGCATAGGTATTCGAAGGCGCCGGTGAAGCCTCCCATCGATCAGGAGCTGCTGAGGAAGTATATCGGCTATGCGAAGAGGATCAACCCCGTCATCACCGAGGAGGTGATGGAGCGGTTTAAGGGGTTCTACCTGAAGATGAGGGCCGCCTCCAGGGAGGGGGGTGAGACGTCGCCCATCAGCATAACGCCGAGGCAGCTCGAATCCCTCATCAGGCTGGCGGAGGCCAGAGCCAGGGTTCATCTACGGGAGGAGGTGACCATCGAGGACGCCGAGGCTGTCATCGCCCTCATGCAGTACAGCCTACAGCAGGTCGGCATCGACCTCTCGACGGGGGCGATAGACATCGACGTCATCATGACCGGGAAGCCCAGAAGCCTCCAAGTGAGGCTCCAGAGGGTGCTGGAACTCATCGCCGAGATGGAGAAGGAGACGGGGGTGGTGAAGGATGAGGACCTCTACAAGGCGCTGCAGGAGGAGTACGGCATAGAGCGAGGCGAGGCGACGAGGCTGATAGGGATACTGATGAGGGATGGCATCATCTACTCCCCGAGGCCTGGATACTATAAGAGGAGCATATAAAGGAGGGTCAGCCCCTCGGCTTCGCTATGATCTCCCTCACCGCCATCTCGAAGAGCCTGCTGGCGTGGGCCGGCTTGATCACCAACGCCGTGTCGGCCCCCCGCCCCGTCCCGGCTATGGCTATCACATCCCTATCCACCGGTATCAAACCCGCATCGGCGGCCATGGCGACGATCTCGACGCAGACCTTGGTCCCCTGGCCGAAGAGCCTCAGCGTCTGGGCGATCACCTCCACGGGGGTCGCCGTCTCGAACTTACGCCTAATCGCCCTGGCGGCCCCGGCGAAGACGTGGGTAGCGGTGAGGACCTTTCCACCCCCGCCCCTGATCCTCTCAGCCACCTCCTCACTCAGCTCCTGGGCCCCCGGCTCCCTGAAGCCGGTGGCGTGGGTGACGACGACGACGTTGTAGCCGTCGAAGACCTCCACGGCCTTGACGCCCGTCTCACCCCGGGTGGAGGCGACGACTATATCCCTGATGCCCAGCTCCTCAGCCCTCCTCCTCGCAGCCCTCAAGGTCTCATCGGTGTGCTGCTGCCCAGGCTCATCGAAGTATAGGGTCGTCCTCTCGACGCCCACAAGGGACACCTAGGGATTCTCCACGGCACCCTAGATTAATATTCTGACGCCTCCATTCTATCTGGATTTGAGGGTATCGGAGCTCGATGTGCCGGAGTCGGTCAAGGAGGTGCTACGCAGGCGGGGCCTCGACGAGCTCTATCCGCCGCAGGAGGAGGCCGTCAAGGCCGGCGTCCTCCAGGGCCGCAACCTCGTCCTGGCGAGCCCCACCGCCAGCGGCAAGACCCTGATAGCGGAGCTCTGCGCCATGAAGCACGTCATCGAGAGGGGTGGCAAGGCCCTCTATCTGACGCCGCTGAGGGCGCTGGCCTGGGAGAAGTATGAGACCTTCCAGGACTACGCCGGCCTGGAGAAGCGCTACGGCGGGAAGGTTCGGGTGGCCATCAGCACCGGAGACCTGGACAGCTCCACGCCCTGGCTGGGGGGTTACGACGTCATCGTCGCCACCAACGAGAAGTGCGACTCGCTGCTGAGGCATAGGGCGCCGTGGATGAGGGAGGTGACGCTGCTGGTGGCCGACGAGATACATCTCATCGGCGACGAGCGGGGCCCCACCCTCGAGGTCGCCCTGGCCCGGCTGAGGCAGCTGAGGCCTGAGATGCAGATACTCGCCCTCAGCGCCACCATTAGGAATGCGGAGGAGGTCGCCGACTGGCTGGGCGCCGAGTGCGTCAAGACGGACTGGAGGCCCGTGGAGCTGAGGGAGGGCGTCGCCTACGGGGAGGTCCTCTACTTCAGGGATGGAGGCGTTAAGCGGCTTAGGCCCCTCCACAGGATGGACGCCCTCAACATCGCCCTCAACTCGGTGCTCGACGGCGGCCAATCCCTCATCTTCGTCGAGAGCCGTAGGAGGTCCATGAGCCTGGCACGGGAGGCGGCTAGGGCGCTGGAGGGCGTCCTGAGGCCGAGGGAGGGGAGGACGCTGGAGAGGATCGCATCGGACCTCCTCCTCTACGGCGAACGGACCACGCTGTCGGACGACCTCGCCTCAGCGGTCTCCCGGGGGGCGGCCTTCCACCACGCCGGCCTGAGGGCTGAGCATCGACGAATAGTGGAGAAGGCCTTCAGGGAGGGCTGGATCAAGGTTCTGGTGGCCACGCCGACGCTGGCGGCCGGCGTGAACCTCCCCGCCAGGACGGTGGTCATAGGCAACTATCGGCGCTTCGTCCCCGGCTACGGGATGCACCCCATCTCCGTGCTGGAGTATAAACAGATGAGCGGGAGGGCTGGGAGGCCGCAGTACGATGAGTTTGGGGAGGCTATCCTCATCGCCTCCTCCCCGGAGGAGCAGGACTTCCTCATGGAGGGCTATGTACTGGCGCAGCCTGAGAGGCTCTACAGCCGCCTGGCGTCGGAGGCGGCCCTGAGGGGTCACGTCCTGGCGGCCATCGCCTCGGACTACGCCCACTCGGAGGGGGGTCTCCTGGAGTTCTTCGCCTCCACCTTCTACGGCTACCACTACCCCGCCGGCAGCCTCAGGAGGATCATGGGCGGCATCCTAGGCTACCTCAGGAGGGAGGGGATGCTCGAGTATAAGGGGGAGTACATCTACGCCACCGACTTCGGCAGGAGGGTGTCGGAGCTCTACATCGACCCCCTCTCGGCGGTAGTCCTCCGAGACGGGTTGAAGAGGGGCGCCCTGGAGGTGACGGATTTCACCTGGCTCCACCTCATCTGCCACACCCCCGATATGAGGCCGATCCTCAGGCCTAGGAGGAACGAGCTGGCCGACTTGGAGGCCTTCGTAGAGGAGCACCGCAGCGAGTTCGCCTGCCCCCTCCCCGAGACCTATGACCCCATCGAGTATGAGCAGTTCCTCGGGGAGGTGAAGACCGCCCTCGTCCTCGAGGCCTGGATGAGGGAGGTCTCCGAGAACGAGCTGCTGGAGCGATATTCGGTTCAGCCCGGCGACCGATACAGCGTCGTCCACAACGCCGAGTGGCTCCTCTACGCCACCCATGAACTCTCCACGGTGTTGGGCTACCCCGAGCATAGGAGGCATCTGAGGGAGCTTCGGGAGAGGGTGAAGTACGGGGTGACGCCGAGCCTCCTGCCGCTGGTGAGGCTTCAGGGCATCGGCCGCGTCAGGGCGAGGGTTCTCTACAACGCCGGCCTCAGGTCCATCGCAGACCTCAGGAGGGCTCCGCTGAGGAGGCTGGTGGAGACTCCGCTCATCGGCCCGAAGCTGGCTAGGCTGATCAAGGAGCAGGTGGGAGGCGTCGTCGACGAGGAGGAGTGGAGGAGGCTGGAGGGGGAGGCGGAGCAGAAGGCCCTGACGGAGTTCGTGGAGGAGGAGCCGGAGGAGGTTTAAAATCCCTTAAACCCCTTCTCAATATCGATGTCCGAGGAGAGGAGGGGATACATCCTAAGGATCGTGAGGGATGACTGGGTTGAGAGGGTCTTCAACGAGCGGCGATACTACTCGGGGGTCTCCAGGAGGTGGAGGAGGGGGGACATCATCCTCCTGGCTAAGGGGACAGAGGTGGGGGACTCCTTCCTAGGCTACGGCGTCGTGGAGAAGGCGGAGGAGATGTGGGAGCTGCCGCCGGAGGAGAGGCGCTTCGCCTCGCGGCATGGATGGCGGTGGGCCCTAACCCTCAACCCCCTCTTCCGATTCGAGAGACCCCTCCCCGTCAAGGAGACCCTACTGGCTGAGGACCCCAGGAGGGGGAGGCTCCTCCACGGGGCTACCCTGACGGAGGAGGAGGTGGACGCCATACTGGAGGCGGCTGAGGATTACCAGGGCTGACCCCCATGGGATACCTAGCCGCCCTCCTATCGAAGAGGGGGGGCGACGTCTCAGCTCTGACGCTGCGGATGCTCAGCTCCCCGGGCCTTAGGGGAGACGGCCTAGGCCTAGCCTCCAAGGGGGGATCGATCTCTCTCCCCTGGAGGCCATCGCCGCCGAGGGGAGACGCCGTGATCGGATGCCTCCACGTGAAGGCCACCCCCCTCGACCCCCCTCAACCCCTCAGCCAGCATGGCCATCACATCGCCCTGGAGGGCCGCCTCTGGTCTGAGGGATGCGACGCCCTGGAGATGGCTGAGGAGCTGGGTCGAGATCCCCATCGGGGGCTGAGGAGGCTCATCGAGGGGGGCGACGGCTCCTACGCCGTCGTGATCCTCGACGATGACCGCATCCTCTGCGGCCGAGACCCCGTGGGGTTGGTGCCCCTATACATCGGCGAATCCGAGAGCCTTGTGGCGGCGGCGTCGAACAGGAAGATGCTTTGGAGCCTGGGGTTGGAGGCTGAACCCCTAAAGCCGGGCTACATCGCCACCCTGAGCCCCCAAGGCCTGGAGCTGGAGAGGGTTAGGGTTCTGGAGCAGCCTGAGGTTGAAGCCCTATCGATGGAGGAGGCCGTCGAGCGGCTCGACGAGGCGATGAGAATCAGCGTCGAGCGGAGGGTTAGAGGCCTAAGCCACGTCTGCCTAGCCTTCTCCGGAGGCCTAGACAGCTCGGTGATAGCGAGATGCCTAGACCTGGCGGGCGTCGACGTGGAGCTCCTCTCCGTCGGTCTGGAGGGCTCCGGAGACCTGGAGGCGGCGGTGGAGGCAGCTGAACACCTCGACCTCCCCATCAGGGTTGAGAGCTATGGCCTGAGGGATGTGGAGGAGGCGTTAGATAGGGTTCTTTGGAGCGTTGAGGAGGCCGATCCCATGAAGGTCTCGATAGCGCTCCCCCTCCACTGGTGTGCTGAACTCGCCGTTGAGGGGGGTGTCCGCATACTCTTCGTGGGGCAGGGGAGCGATGAGCTCTTCGGAGGCTATAGGCGCTACATCGACCTCTACGCCTCCATCGGCGAGGAGGTGAGGCATACGCTCTTCAGGGATGTCGCCGACTCCTATGAGGTGAACTACGCCAGGGATTACAAGGTCTGCATGGATCAGGGCGTCGAGGTGAGGGCCCCCTACACCGATTTGAGGGTGGTGGAGCTAGCCCTCTCCCTCCCCATGGGATTGAAGCTCTCAAGGGAGGGGGGTAGGAAGCTCATCCTCAGGAGGCTCGCCGAGGCTCTGGGATTGCCGGGGAGCATAGCCTGGAGGAGGAAGAGGGCGATACAATACTCCACGGGGGTCTCAAGGGCCTTAAGGCGAATCGCAAAGGGGAGGAGGCTGAGCCTGAGGGAGTATCTCGAGGGGAGGCTGAGGAGGCTTAGACAAAATCTTAAGGGGTTCACCCCGTAGATATTCTGGGAGATTCTATGGTGGAGTTCAAGCGTAAGCCTCTGGAAGGCGTCTTCCCACTGCTGCCGTTGAGCCTCAAGGAGAACAGGGAGATAGACTACGACGCCATAGGGAGCAACATAGAGCTCCTCACGGAGCGGGGCTTCCACGGCTTCATCACCTTCGGCTCCATGGGGAGCCACTTCGCCCCCAGCGAGGAGGAGTTCAACAGGGTGACCGACGTCTGCGTCGACGCCGCCAACGGCAAGATCGTCTGCGTCGTGGGGTCGACGGCGCCGAATACGAAGGAGGCCATCAGGAGGGCGAGGTACGCCGAGGACGCCGGCGCCGATGGGACGCTGCTGGCCCTCCCCTACGCCTTCCCCCATACACCTGAGACGGCGGCCAGGCATTATCAGCTGGTGAACGACGCCGTGGAGGAGTTGGCCATCATGGTCTACAACGACTCGGGGCTGAACAGGGGCTTCAAGATGACCTGGGACTTCTGGGATAGGTATCTGCTGAAGATGGAGAACATCAAGGCGATGAAGGAGTGCACCGTGAAGCCGGCCCATGCGACGCTGCTCAGGATCGCCGACGAGGTGAACGTCTTCGCCTGCTTCGAGGACATCTGGTGGAGGCTCTCCATCCTCGGCGCGAAGGGCATCGTCTCCCAGTGGGCCTGGGTGGCGCCGAAGGTCATCCTGAGGTGGTATGAGATGTGCATGGAGGGCAAGTGGTTCGACCCCTGGGTTCTGAAGGTCTATAAGACGCTACAGTTCACGGGCTACTCCTCCCTCCCGGTGCCCATGGGGAACTACGTCCAAGGGATACTCCACGCCATGGTGGAGATCGGTGGAGGCATAGGAGGCGAGATAGCCCACCCCTATCCAAAGTTGCCGGAGGCGGGGAGAAAATATCTGGAGGAGGTTGCGGAGAAGCTCAGAGCCTTAGAATAACCTCTTTTTTAAATTGA
>LUCA01000025.1:8003-8508 GCA_001593875.1 Candidatus Bathyarchaeota archaeon B23 | reverse complement strand
GTCTAGGACGTGGCGTTCCAGGACGACGCAGGTCATGACGCCCTTGAGAACCACATGATCCTCCACCGAGACCTCCACCTCCACCCGTCGCCTTCTCCCCCGCTCCTCCACCACCTGAGCCCTCGCCCTCATCTGGTCTCCTACCCTCACGGGGGCGGTGAAGCTCACCTCAGCCGAGGCCAGGACGACATGGGGGTGATTCACGGCCAGCATCGCTGCGTAGTCCGCCAGGCCGAAGGTGAAGCCGCCGTGGACGAGCCCCCGATCGTCGACGGCCATCCCCTCCAGGGCCTCGAGTTCGACCACCGCCTCCCCCTCCCCCAGCTCTATGGGTCTGCCCACAAGCCTGGGATCAGCCCTCCTATGGGTTCTCACCTCCATGGCTCCACCAACATGGATAAAAGCCCTAGGCCTAAAGGTTGTTTGATGAGGCTGGTAACCTACCGCCTCCAGGGGAGGCGGATCGGAGTTTTGATGGGTGAAGGCGTGGTCCTCGACCTGAATG
>LUCA01000025.1:0-7952 GCA_001593875.1 Candidatus Bathyarchaeota archaeon B23 | reverse complement strand
ACATGATCGCTCTGCTGGAGCTGGAGGAGGGGCTTAGGGAGGCTGGGAGGGCGGTGGAGGAGGCTGAGAGGCTGCTGAGGGAGGGGGAGGCTGAAGCCCTCCTCGAGGAGGGGTTGCTCCATAGGGTTGAGGAGGTGGAGCTGGACGCCCCGATTCCACGGCCGAGGAAGAACATCATCTGCCTCGGCCTCAACTACCTGGATCACGTGGAGGAGGGGGGAGCTGAGCTGCCGGAGGTGCCGGTCTTCTTCACCAAGGCCCCCACCGCCGTCATAGGTCCCCACGACGACATCGTCTACTCCAGGGCGACGGGGAAGCTGGACTATGAGGTGGAGTTGGCCTTCGTCATAGGGCGGAGGGGGAAATACATCCCTCGGAGGGAGGCCTATGACTACGTCGCCGGCTACACGATCCTCAACGACGTGACGGCGAGGGATCTCCAGAGGAGGCATAGGCAGTGGTTTAGGGGGAAGAGCCTCGACACCTTCGCCCCCATGGGCCCCTGCATCGCAACCCCCGAGGAGGTGGGGGACCCGATGGACCTCGATATGTGGCTGAGGGTGAACGGGGAGCTGAGGCAGAGCTCCAACACGGGGAGGATGATCTTCGACATCCCCGAGATCATCGCCACCCTCTCCGATGGCATGACCCTAGAACCCGGCGACGTCATCGCCACCGGGACCCCCTCAGGCGTGGGGATGACCGATCCGGGGAAGCTGCTGAGGCCCGGCGACGTCGTGGAGGCCTGCGTCGAGGGCGTCGGGACGCTTAGAAATAGGGTGGTGGCCGAGCCCCTATGAAGGCCTCCTATGGAGCACCCCCCTCGGATCCCTTAGGAGAAGCGCTATCTCCCAGATGACCAGGGCTATGATTAGGAGGGCGAAGCCCAGTGCGGTGGCCTCGGCCGTCAGCTCTAGGAACTCTCCCCCCTCCGTCAGGTAGCCGATGATGTGATCGACGAGGACCATGATGGTCGCCCCCCAGAGCGTCAGGTTGAGGAACCTCAGCATATACCTGTCATCCTCCGCCGTCGCATACCATAGGGGGGGTTATGATGGCTGCCGTGAGGGCGAGGATTATGAGCCACATCCCTATCCCCTGGATAGTAATACTTTTAAATATTTTGGTAATACTGTGAGGGATGGCCTGCTTCCTCGTCCCCCTGGTCCTGGCGGCGATCCTGACGATCCTGCAGAGGGCGACGGGTAGGGCTGCCGAGAGGCTTCAGCTCGGCCTGCTCAACACGCTGCTCTGGGGCGGGGTGATCCTGCTGATGTTCGAGCACATCTGGCATGGCGAGGTGGTTCCATGGCCCCCCTTCCTAACCGCCATGGCGAATCCCGCCGATATACCGGCGATGCTCCAGGAGATGGCCGTCATCGGCTCGGCGATGTTGATAGCCGTGACCTCCACCTGGGGGGTGGTGCTCACCCTGAGTCGACGGCTGCCTAAGATAGCCATAGGGGCCTTCAGGGAGATGGAGAGACCCTAGCAACCACTTTTTCCCCCTTGAATGGGTGAAAGGTTTATATTCCAATTGTAGGGTTTCGTCTATGGTTTCGGGGTGAAAATAAAGTGAGCATAGCTGGTTCTGCCGGGGGCATCCCTGTTCTCATCCTCAAGGAGGGAACCGAGAGGAAGCGGGGCGATGAGGCCCGTAGGGCCAACATCATGGCGGCGAGGGTCATCGCCGAGGCGGTGAGGACCTCCCTCGGCCCAAAGGGCATGGATAAGATGCTCGTCGACAGCTTCGGCGACGTCACCATCACCAACGACGGTGCGACGATGCTGAAGGAGATGGATGTGGAGCACCCGGCCGCCAAGATGATGGTGGAGGTCGCCAAGGCCCAGGACGACGAGGTGGGCGACGGGACGACGAGCGTCGTCGTCTTCGCCGGCGAGCTCCTGGAGAAGGCCGTGGAGCTGATGGATAAGAAGATCCATCCGACGGTCATCATCGACGGCTATAGGGATGCCCAGGAGAGGGCTCTGGAGTTCCTAGAGGAGATCGCCATAAAGGTCGATCCGACGGATAGGGAGATGCTGAAGAAGATCGCCAAGACCTCCATGGCGAGCAAGCTCGTAGCCGGTGAGAGCGACTACATCGCCGACCTCACCGTGGACGCCGTCCTCCAGATCGCGGAGGAGGAGGATGGACGATACAAGGTTGACCTGGATATGGTGAAGATAGAGAAGAAGCAGGGGGGCTCCATCGGCGACATGAGGCTGATCAGGGGGCTGGTCATCGACAAGGAGGTCGTCCACCCAGGGATGCCGAGGGTGGTGAAGGACGCCAAGATCGGCCTCCTAAACGCCCCGCTGGAGATAGAGAAGACGGAGTTCGACTCGAAGATACACATCGAGACCCCTGAGGAGATGCAGGCCTACCTGGATCAGGAGGAGCAGATGCTCCGGGAGATGGTGGAGAAGGTGAAGAGGGCGGGGATAAACGTCCTCCTCTGCCAGAAGGGCGTCGACGACATGGCTCAGCACTTCCTCGCCAGGGAGGGGATCATGGCCGCCAGGAGGCTGAAGAAGAGCGATATGGAGGCCCTGGCGAAGGCGACGGGAGCCAGGATCGTCACCAACATCGAGGACCTCTCGGAGGAGGACGCCGGCTACGCCAAGCTGGTGGAGGAGCGGAAGGTGGGCGACGACAAGATGATCTTCGTCGAAGGCTGCCGCAACCCCAAGGCGGTCTCGATCCTCATCCGAGGCGGCTCGGAGCGCATCGTCGACGAGGCCGAGAGGTCGATCCACGACGCCCTCTGCGTCATAAGGGACGTGGTGGAGGAGCCGAAGATCGTCGCCGGCGGAGGAGCCCCGGAGATCGAGGTGGCGAGGAGGCTGAGGAGATACGCCGACACCTTGACGGGGAGGGAGAGGCTCGCCGTGGTGGCCTTCGCCGAAGCCCTGGAGGTCATCCCCACGACGCTGGCCGAGAACGCGGGGATGGACCCCATCGACGCCATCTCCGAGATGAGGTCGAGGCATGAGAAGGGGGAGCTCTGGGTGGGGCTGAACCCCTTCGCCGGGGAGGTCGCCGACATGGCCTCGCTGGACGTCTATGAGCCGATGCAGGTGAAGGCCCAGATGGTGAAGTCGGCCACCGAGGCTGCGACGATGCTGATAAAGATCGACGACGTCATAGCGGCGTCGAAGATGAAGCTTCCCAAGAAGGGTGAGGAGCCAGGGATGGGGGAGGAGGAGGCGCTATAGCCTCCCAAGCTATTCGCAGCGAGGATGTGGAGATTCGGATAGGCCCCCCAAAGCTGACTAGGTTTGAGAAGGCGAGGATAGTGGGCGCCAGGGCCCTCCAGATCTCCCTGGGGGCCCCGGTGCTCATCGAGGTCTCCGAGGAGGTGAGGGACTCCATCGACATCGCCCTCATGGAGCTGGAGGCCGGGGTTCTGCCCATCACCATCAGGAGGACCCTCCCCGACGGATCCTATCAGGATATCCCCCTCACAGCCCTCCTGAGGGGGGAGGAGAGGTGAGGGACTCCCAGTGGGATGCGACGTTGGCGGTGATGGCCCTCCTCTCCATCGCCGTCTTCGCCCTACAGAGGTCGTTGGGGATTCTGGACCCCATCTTCGAGGTCTGCATCTTCCATCTCCCCGCCCTCCTCTCCCTCCTCCTCTACCTCCGGGAGTCCCTGGCTAGGCGTAGCCCCTGAGAGACCTTTTTAACGCCTCCAACGATTCTTACCTGATGCTCATCCTGAGGGACTCCGATCTAGAGCGTATCGTCCCCATGCGGGATGCCATAGAGGCGGTGGAGGGGGCCTTCGGAAAGCTGGCTCAGGGCTTGGCCCAGATGCCTGAGAGGACTATGATGACGGTGAGAGGGGGATGCATCCTCCAGATGCCCTGCCACATAGAGGGGCTGGGCATAGCCACGACGAAGATAGTCTCCGTCTATCCAGAAAATCCCCGGAGGGGGCTTCCCACGACGCCAGCTTGGATCGTCGTAAACGACGCCGAGACCGGGGTCGTGAAGGCCCTGCTGGAGGCCACCTATCTAACCGCCCTCAGAACTGGGGCCGTCACCGCCGTGGCGGCCAAATATCTCGCACCAAGGGACAGCAGGGTGGCGGCGATCATAGGCTGCGGATACCAGGGCCGCTTCCAGGCCTGGGCCCTCACCGAGGCATTCAAACTTCAAACCCTCCTCGCCTACGACATCTCGAGGGAGAGGCGGAGGAGATTCGTCGAGGAGATGGGGGGGCAGCTCGGAATCGATGTCTTAGAGGCTGGGAGCGGAGCTGAGGCTGTGAGGGATGCTGACATCGTCGTTACGGCTACGACCTCGAAGGAGCCGGTCATCCATCGAGAGTATCTTGGGGATGAGGTTCACATCAGCGCCATAGGGAGCTTCCAGCCCGATCACAGGGAGCTGGATACTGAGACCATCCGGGAGGCGAAGCTGGTCGTCGACAAGCGTGACGCCGCCCTCAGGGAGGCTGGGGATATCCTCATACCCATAGCGGAGGGGGCTATAACCCCGGATCACATATACGCTGAGCTTGGGGAGCTTGTCCTCGGCCTTAAACCAGGGAGGGTTGAGGGGGATGGCCTGACGGTCTTCAAGAGCGTCGGCCTCGCCATACAGGACGCCGCCGTCGCCCACCTCGCCCTGAGGAGGTGGAGGGAGAGCCTTGAGTAGGGAGCTGCTGCTCGACCTCCTGATGGTGGTCTCCCTCCTCATGGTGGTGACCTGGCTGGCGCTCCACCTCCTAGACCTCTTCACCGACATGCTCTGGCTCATCTACACCCGGAGGTGGAGGGAGTACCTCTTCCTCATCGGCCTCGCCGTCAACCTCCTCGTCATGGCGGTGAGGAGGGGTAGATAAGAGATTTATCGGTGGAGCCCCCACCAATTCGAGGTGTCCAGTTGGGCGGAGGGAGGTTCAACGTCGTCGTAGATCGAGACCTCTGTAAGGGATGTCTCCTCTGCATCTACATCTGCCACAAAAGAGGCGGCGGAATCCTCGCCGAGTCGGAGGAGAGGACGCTCCTGGGGGGCTCTCTACCCAAAGTCGTCGGCGAATGCATCGGCTGCCGATGGTGTGAGCGCATCTGCCCCGACTTCGCCATAAGCGTGGAGGTGTCGGGATGCTGACGCCGGGCAGACATCTGGTCCTGGGGAACATCGCCTGCGCCGAGGGGGCGCTGAGGGCGGGATGCCGCTTCTTCGCCGGCTACCCCATCACCCCCGCCAACGAGATCGCCCAGTATATGTCCCAAGAGCTCCCGAGGGTCGGAGGCTACTATGTTCAGATGGAGGATGAGTTGGCGTCGATGGCCGCCGTCATCGGCGCCTCCTGGGCCGGGGCCAAGGCGATGACGGCCACCTCCGGCCCGGGCTTCAGCCTTATGCAGGAGAACATCAGCTACGCCTACATGACGGAGACTCCCTGCGTCGTCGTCGACGTCCAGAGGAGCGGCCCCTCCACGGGTCAGGCGACGATGCCGTCGCAGCAGGACGTCTACCAGGCTCGGTATGGGGCTCACGGCGACTATGAGGCTGTGGCCCTCACCCCCTGGTCGGTGCAGGAGATGTTCGACCTCACCGTCAGGGCCTTCAACCTCGCAGAGAGGCTTAGGATGCCCGTCCTCCTCCTGGCCGATGGGATGATCGGCCATATGAGCGAGAGCCTCATCGTCCCGGAGGAGGTGGAGGTCGTCGATCGGCGGAGGCCCACCGGCCCCGAGTGCACCCCCTTCGACACCGACGATCCAAGCCTCATCCCCGAGATGCCCCTCTTCGGCGAGGGCTATGAGCTCCTGGTCACCGGCTCGGCCCATAGGCCCTCGGGGCGGAGGGATTACACCCCCATCTACATGGAGAGGAAGCTCTGGAGGATCAGGGAGAAGGTTCTAAGGGCCGAGCCCGAGATCAGGGACGTCGTCGAATACGAGTTGGGGGACGCCGAGGTGGCCGTCCTCAGCTACGGCGCCTCGGCTAGGCCCAGCTTCGGCGCTGTTCGGAGAGCCAGGGGGAGGAGCCTAAGGGTTGGGATGTTGAGGCTGAGGGCCCTCTGGCCCTTCCCGGAGGAGGTGGTCTCCAGGCTGGCGGAGGGGGTGGAGGAGATCGTCGTAGTGGAGATGAATATGGGGAAGATCATCAGGGAGGTGGAGAGGGCCGTCTGCGGCCGATGTAGGGTCTCGCTCGTCTCCAGGGTTGGAGGCGTCCTCCCCACCCTTGGGGAGGTCTACGAGGCCATAGGGAGGGCCGTGAGATGAGCGTCAAACCCCTAAGCTATTACAGGGAGCGCTACATCCGCTTCCAGCCCTCCCCCTTCTGCCCCGGCTGCGGCAACGGAACCATCCTCAACTGCTTCGTGAGAGCCATCGACGAGCTGGGCATACCCCGAGAACGGGTCCTCTGCGTCTCCGGCATCGGCTGCTCAGCCTGGATCCCCAGCCCCAACCTCCGGGGGGACACCCTCCACACGACGCATGGGAGGGCCATCGCCTTCGCCACCGGGGCGAAGGTCTACAACCCCCACCTCTACACCGTCGTCTTCACCGGCGACGGCGACGGAGCCGGCATCGGCGGCAACCACCTCATCCACGCCGCCAGGAGGAACATCGACATCACCGTCATCCTCGTCAACAACCTCAGCTACGCCATGACGGGAGGCCAGATCGCCCCGACGACGCTCCACGGCCTCAGGACCACCACCTCCCCCTACGGAAACCCCGAGCACCCCTTCGACCTCGTCAAGCTGGCCGCCGCCGCCGGAGCCACCTACGTCGCCAGGTGGACCACCTACCACGTCGTCGAGCTGACCCGGAGCATCAAGGAGGCGCTGCGGCACAGGGGCTTCTCCTTCATCGAGGTCCTCAGCCAGTGTCCCACGCAGCAGAGACGCCTCTTCGGCCTCAGGGGGCCGATGAGGACGTTGCCGAGCAGGATAGTGGAGATGTTCGCCGAGGGCACCTACCTCAGAGGCCGCCCCCTCAAGGGGAGCTATCTCTACGCCCTCCCCGAAGGCGATCCAGAGGAGGTGCTGAGGGATGTGGGGGAGGCCCTAAGGGACCTGGAGGCCTCGGCGAGGCTTGTGGATCACATCGCCTTCGGTAGGGTGGTGAGGGTCGACGCCGAGGATCTGGAGGAGGCGGCTGGGAGGCTGAGGGCTCTAGGCGGCCTTCGACGGCTGGCCGATGCGACGGAGGGCAAGATCGAGGTGGGCGTCTTCGTGGAGGAGGAGCGCCCCGAGTTCACAGAGTCCCTCAGGGAGGTCATCAGGAGGGCGGAGGTGAGGCCATGAGGAGGGATATCATCCTCTGCGGAGCCGGAGGGCAGGGCGTCGTCCTGGCGGGGGAGCTCCTCTCCCAAGCTCTCTTCGAGGAGGGCTACGAGGTTGTCAACACCCGGAGCTACGGCGCCGAGGCCCGGGGAGGCCGATGTCGATCCGAGATCATCGTCTCGGATGGGGAGATATATGACATACAGCTGACGGAGGCCGACATCCTGATAGCGATGTCCCCCCCGGCTTATCGAAGGTATATAGGGAGGGCTAGAGGGGGAGGCCTCATCCTCCTCGACGAGGAGGTCTCGAGGGAGCTGGGGGAGGAGGATCTGAGGGGCGATGTGGAGATGGTCTCCCTCCCCGCCTCCGAGATCGCCTCAAGGCTGGGGAACCCCATAGTGGCCAACATGGTGATGCTGGGGGCGCTGGCGAGGAAGACAGGCCTCATACCCCTTGAACGGCTTAAGGAGGTCGTCTCAAGGCGGGTGAGGCCGTCGATGAGGGAGATCAACCTCAGGGCCCTGGAGGAGGGCTACGGAGCCGTCGAGGGATGAGGAGGGAATACCCCGAGGCGCCGATACCAGGGGTGGCAGCCGTCGTCCTCGACGACGGGGTCCTGCTGGTGAGGAGGGGGAGGGAGCCGGCCCGGGGGAGGTGGGGCCTCCCCGGCGGCGTCGTGGAGCTGGGGGAGAGG
>LUCA01000024.1 GCA_001593875.1 Candidatus Bathyarchaeota archaeon B23 | reverse complement strand
CACCGGAGGGGTCCACGCCGCCATCTCCTCGAGAGACCTCCTCAGCATAGTCCCCGAGCTGGCCGACTTCGCAACCGTCGACGCCGACATCCTCTACAGCCTCTTCAGCGAGAACATAGGGGCTGAACACTGGACGGGGATGGCGGAGAGGGTGGCCGAGAAGATCAAGGCGGGAGCCCAGGGCGTCGTCATCACCCATGGAACCGACACCATGGGCTACTCGGCCGCAGCCCTCAGCTTCGCCCTCCGAGGCCTCCCGGTCCCCGTCGTCTTCGTCGGCTCCCAGAGGAGCTCCGACAGGCCCAGCTCAGATGCGGCGACAAACCTCTTAGGGGCCGTGACGGCCGCCGCCTACGCGCCCTTCGCGGAGGTCGTGGTGGCGATGCATGAGACCACATCGGACACCAGCATCGCTCTACATAGGGGGACGAAGGTGAGGAAGTGCCACACCAGCGGCCGATATGCCTTCAGGTCCGTGAACGCCAGGCCCCTGGCGAGGGTCGTCAAGGGGCGGGTGGAGGTGATCTCCGGGGATTATAGGCCCCGAGGCGAGGGGGAGCTGGAGGTGAGGGGCAGCTTCGATGAGCGGGTCGCCCTCATCAAGTTCCATCCGGGCTTCAATCCCGCTCTCATAGACTGGCTCGTAGACGAGGGCTATAGGGGCATCATCCTGGAGGGAACCGGCCTGGGGCACGTCAGCTCCAGATGTTATGGGGCCCTGAGGAGGGCGGTGGAGGAGGGACTCATCGTCTGTATGACCTCCCAATGCCTCTGGGGGAGGGTGAATATGAACGTCTACACCACCGGGAGGGAGCTCCAGCGGATCGGCGTCGAGCCCCTGGGGGATATGCTGCCGGAGACGGCGCTGGTGAAGCTGATGTGGGCCCTCGGCGAGGCCTCATCGAGGGAGGAGGCCTTGGAGCTGATGAGGAGGAACGTCGCCGGCGAATACTCGGATAGGACCCTCTACGAGGAGGTGAGGGCTTGATCGACTATGAGGCCATCGGCCTGAAGGTGGGCCTGGAGGTCCACCAGGAGCTGGACACCAGGCATAAGCTCTTCTGCCACTGCCCTCCAAGGCTGTTCAGGGAGGAGCCCGAATACACCTTCGTCAGGAGGCTTAGGCCCAGCCAGAGCGAGCTGGGGGAGGTGGACCCCGCAGCCCTCTTCGAGTTCCTCAAGGGGAAGACCATCGTCTACGAGGCCAGCAGGGAGACCGACTGCCTCGTCGAGATGGACGAGGAGCCGCCGGGGCCCCTGAACGATGAGGCCCTGGACATCTGCCTCACCTTCGCCCTCATGGTGGAGGCCCAACCCGTCGATGAGGTCCACGTGATGCGGAAGATCGTCGTCGACGGCTCCAACACGACGGGGTTCCAGAGGACCTGCGTCGTCGCCCTCGGAGGCGCCATAGAGGTGGAGGGTAAGCGCTACCACCTGGAGCAGATCTGCCTGGAGGAGGATGCGGCGAGGAAGATCGCCGAGGAGGGGGGCGTCGTCCGATACCGCATCGATAGATTGGGCATCCCCCTCATAGAGGTGACGACGGCCCCCGAGATCAGGTCGCCCGAGGAGGCGAGGAGGGTGGCCCACGCCATAGGGCGAATCCTCAGGGCCACGGGGCGGGTGCAGAGGGGGCTGGGAACCATAAGGCAGGACCTCAACATCTCCATCGAGGGGGGAGCCCTCATAGAGATCAAGGGCGTCCAGGAGCTCGACCTCGTCTCCAAGGTCATCGAATACGAGGCCCTAAGACAGCTGAGGCTGCTGGAGATCGCCGAGGAGCTGAGGCGGCGAGGCCTAGAGCCCTCAGAGCTGGAGGGCCTGGAGCCCCTGGATGTCTCGGAGCTCTTCAGGGGGAGCCGATGTCGAATCCTCAGGAGGGAGCTGAAGCGTAAGGGGCGCATCTACGCCCTCAGGCTGCCGAGGTTCGGCGGCCTCCTCGGCAGGGAGCTCTGCCCGGGGAGGAGGCTCGGAACCGAGATGGCGGATAGGGCGAAGTTCTGGGGGGGCGTTGAGGGGATACTCCATACGGATGAGCTGCCGGGCTACGACATCACCGAGGAGGAGGTGGAGGCCCTGAGGGAGCGGGTGGGAGCGGGGCCTGGGGATGCCGTCATCCTCGTCGCCGGCGAGGCCGAGCGGTGTAGGAGGGCCCTGAGGGCCGTCTTGGAGAGGGCCCTGGAGGCCCTAGAGGGGGTGCCCAGCGAGACGAGGGCCGCCAACCCCGATGGGACTACGCATTACACCAGGCCTAGGCCTGGCCCTGCGAGGATGTATCCCGAGACGGATGTGATCTCGACACCCATCACGGAGGAGCGTCTTGGGAGGCTTAGGGAGAGGCTGCCCGAGATGCCCGAGGAGAAGCTGAGGCGTTTCATGGAGGAGTATGGGCTGAACGAGAAGCTGGCCCGGCAGGTCATCGACTCCGACTACGCATCCCTCTTCGAGGAGCTGGCCCAAGGCCTGGAGGTCTCGCCGACGCTGATGGCCGTCACCCTGACGGAGACCCTTAAGAGCCTCTCCAGGGAGGGGGTGAGGGTTGAGAGGGTCGGCGACGAGGCCCTGAGGGAGGTCTTCGGGCTCATCGAGGAGGGGGCGATGATGAAGGAGGCGATACCCGACGTCCTCACATGGCTCGTGGATCACCCGGAGGCCTCGCCTAGGGACGCCCTGAGGGAGCTGGGGCTGGAGCTCCTATCCATAGAGGAGCTGAGGGGCCTCATCCTCAGGAAGATCGAGGAGAATAGGGGCCTCATCGAGGCGAGGGGGGAGAAGGCCTTCGGCCCCCTGATGGGGAGGGTGATGGCGGAGGTGCGGGGTAGAGCCAACCCGGCGGAGGTCCAAAGAATCCTCAGGGAGGTCTTAAGGGAGCGGGTGGAGGGGTCTACCCCCTAATACGATGAACCCTTTATAATCGCCGGGGGCTATCGATTCAAAACTGGTTTAATCCCCCTCATCGAGGGGCTCAATTGTTGATTTATTCGATAAACGCTCGATCTCAAATGGGTTAATTTGGCTCTGCTCAGGCCCGCATGAGGGAGGGATCCACCCATATAAGACGTGGCAAGTATTATAGAGGCATCTGTAATAATTACGAGGGGGTTCTCAGTGGTCGCCATGGATCGATCCACTTTCCGTCTGAGGGTTAGGATCGGCGACATGGAGGTGGAGATGGGGGGAGAGCGGGAGGAGGTCCTCTCCACCCTTGAAGACCTCAGCGGCATCATCTCCAAGGTCTCCAAGGCCTTCAGGATGAAGGAGAGTAGAGATAACCCTGGCGCCCTGGAGAGGGGGATCAGGGAGGTGAGAGGGGACTACCCCAGGATCCCCTGGACCTCCAGGTGCAGTGAGGCCGTCGTATCGCTGCTCTCCACCGAGTGGGGTAAGACCCCCAGGACGCTGTCGGAGCTGAGGGAGGCGATGGAGGCCAACGCCATCTTCTTCCCCAAGACCACCCTCTCCGGCGTCCTGGTATGGCTGGTGAAGCGGGGGAGGCTGAGGAGGTGGAGGGATAAGAAGAAGGGATACCTATACATCCTCAACGAGGGGGAGGTGTGATGCCACGCATAAAGGTGAGCATAAAGACGGCCTTCGGTGAGGTGGAGATAAGAGGAGAGACGGCGGGAGAGGTACTAGAGGCCTTAGAGGAGGTCGATGAAGGCTTCCTGAGGAGGGTCGACGAGAGGGTCTCATCCCTGATGACGAACAGGGCGAGGGACAACCTCAGGGACGTCATAGAGGTGAGGAGAGACGGCCCCATCATCATCACCAAGAAGAGGCTCACCCACTACGAGGCCATCGGCCTCATCCTCTACTCCATGAAGGACCACCAGGCCTCCAGCGGCGAGATCAAGAGACGTCTAACAGCCAGCGGGAGGAGGGTGACGGTTCCGGCGAGGCTCCACGAGATGAGGAAGAGGGGATACATCTTCAAGCCCTCTGAGGGCTCCCCCATCTACAAGCTCTCCACCAAAGGGGTGAAGTGGATAGAGGAGGAGGTTCTGCCACAGCTGAAGAAGCCATGAGATAGATCCTCCTCTAAGATAGGAAGCCCCGCAACTCCCTCTGATCCACGGAGAGAGGTCAGCCCTCCCTCTCTCCCCTCGCCCCCTCATAGAGGTCCGAGACGAGTTGGAGTAGGCTCAGGAGGATCTGCCTCTGGTCGCAGGCGTAGGCTCCATTCCTGAAGGGGGTCCTCTGGATCAGCCCCTTCTCCAGGAGCTTCGCCACAGCCCTCTCAGCCGCCTTGGGCGTCAGTCCCAGCTCTCCAGCCAGCTCCTTGATCGTCAGGGCCCTCCCACCCCCCAGGAGGTGGGAGAAGACGATGAACTGGCTGGGAGCCCTCCTGAGTCTCAGCAGGGCCTCACCCCGCTCCCTAAGCTCCCTCAAAACCTCCTCAGACACCGCCTAACTCCTCCTTCAACACCCTATAGAGCTTCATGAGGATGTCATATGGGGTCACGTTGGAGACATACCCCTGGGGGGTGGAGGAGACCAGGCCGGCCCCCTTCAACTCCGCCAATCTCGCCCTAACCGTCGAGGGCTTCTCGCCGAGGCCCTCAGCTATCTCCGAGGGCCTCAGGGGACCCTCCCTGAAGGAGAGGTAGCAGAGGACCTTGAAGGCCGAGGTCTCCAGACTCAGCTCGTCGAACCCCTTAAACCGCCTGCTCATGCTCTCCTCTCCAGATACGCCCTCAAGATGGGGCCCAGGATCGCCTCCAGCTTATAGCGATACACCCCCCTAGCCACCCTCTCCACCAGGCCCTTATTATGGAGGTTGTGGAGGGCTATGTTGACGGCGTTCACCGTCATCGAGAGCCTCTTAGCGATCTCTTGCGACGACATCGGCTTGCCATGCTCCACTAGGCAGAGCAGCACCTCCCTCTGGCTCTCAGCCCTCCTCAGGCTCTCCAGGGCATCGCCGGCCAAGGCGCCCCACGCCTAACCCTTCAATAGCTTGGTGTAGATGTGGGAGAGGACCTCGACGAGGGTGAGCCGCTCCACCGCCTCGTAGGAGCCATCCTCCCGCTTTTTGACGTAGCCCCTCCTCAGGAGGGTGCGTAGCGCAGGCCTCACCGTCCTCGGGGGGATGCCCGTCTCCTCGGCGATCTGACTCGGGGACATCGCACCCCTGATGGAGAGATGTAGAAAGATCTTGAAGAGACTCGTCGTCGACGAGAGCTCCTCCAGGGCCCTATCCAGGATCGACGCAGCCATCAGCCCTCACCCCTCTCCAAGGCCTCGATCCTCTCCAGGAGGTGTAGTAGTATCCCATCGTAATTTGAGGAGTAGTTTCCCCTGCCCTCCCTCCTCAAGAGGCCCTCCTCGCAGAGCCTGGCGTAGATGGCCTTCACCGAGTTGTAGTTGGCCTTCAACCTCTCAGCCATCTTAGAGGGCCCCAGGCCCGGGTTCCTGAGGAAGGTCTTGAAGACCATCTCCCTTAAGGTTCCTCCATCCCCCATCTTCAACCAGCATTAACTCTATTCCATTAATTAACTTTACTTTTGGGAAAGGACTTTTTGACGTCCTAATTTGATTTTTGACGAGCATATTAATTTCTTCCTTTATAAATAAAATGGCCTAAATCGGAAATTTAGCTCGAAAAGATCGCAGCATTTATATATCCTAGAAAGGAATGACGTTATGAGGGTGTTTTAAGGGTGGGCTCCCTAGCTCTGGAGCAGGAGGGGGCGGGGGAGAGATATCCCAATCTCTGCCTAGCCATCAGGAACCTCCTCCTCAACGAGATACCGAGCGACGTGGAGGAGGGGGTGAAGGCCCTCAAGGGGCTGGTGGAGGCCCTCAGGGGGGAGCTCACCCTCTACACGCTGGAGCGGGAGAGCTTCAAGCTGGTGGCTGGGGCCGACGCCGGCGGTCAGATACTGCCCCTGGCCTCCAGGAGATACGCCGTGGTGGACGCCCTCGTCTACGACGCCTCCACCGGCCGCCGCTTCTTCCTCCCACCGCTCTCGCTCTCCTTCCCCTACACCATCTCCGATGAGAGGTTCAGGGGCATCGTCGCCGTGAGGAGGGAGACCCTCCTCTACGAGACCCTCATCGAATACCTGAGCCGAGACCCCGAGGTGGAGCTCATCCTCGTCGACGGCCCCCTCGCCTTCAGCAACTGGTGGAACATGAGGGGGAGGAGGGGCGACAGGCGGAGGCTCATCGACGCCGTGAATGGTTTCCTCAACCTCTGCCGGGAGCGGGGCATCGCCGTCGCCTCCGTGGTGAAGCGCCCCTCAGCCAGATACCTCATCTACCACCTAGGCCTGAAGGAGGAGACGGAGCTCCCCGACGCCTTCCTGCTGCTGCACCTCCTCAGGGCCGGTGAGCGAACAGGGCTCTTCTCGCCGAGGGAGGCCCTCAGGAGGGTGGTGAGGACGGCGCCCTTCATGGACGCCCTGGAGGCGTCCATCTACTCCTTCTACTGTAGGCTGACGGCCGACTGGTCCATACCGCCGATTAGGGTGGATATCCCGGATTTCTCCCTCGGCCTCGTCGATGAGATCGCCGACTACTGCTACTGGTCCTCCATGTGGGGCGGCATACCGCTGCCGATTCTGAGGGCCGACGAGGAGGCGAGGATATCTAAGAGGCTGATCGCCGACATCTACTCCGAGATCGTGGGGCGGGTCGGAAGGCTTCTGGGGGAGATCTCCTACCTGGCCCCCTACTGGGGTGAGGGGAGGTGGATGGGAACCTCTTAGGCCACACCTTCAGCCCCACGGGGGACTACCTCCTAGATGAGATCACCTTCATACTGCTGAGGGGGAGGGAGGTGGCGAAGGGCGACCTGGTCTACGTCATCCACCCCAAAACCGGCGCCCCAGTGGTCTACCAGGTTCGGAGGGTCTACCCCCATAGGAGGATGAGGAGTTACGAGGAGGCTCTGCTGAGGGAGGGGCGGGTCATCAGGGACTTCGAGGACTCGACGATCCACGCCGAGGCCTACCAGTGGGGATGGATAGACGAGGAGGGGAAGCTCAGGCCCCTGAGACATCCGCTTCCGCCCAACACCCCCGTCTTCAAGGCCGATAGGGGCATCATCGCCAGGTTCACCAGGCCCGAGGGGGATTGGAAGGTCCTCCTAGGCCTGGATCCCAGCACCGAGCTGGAGGTGGAGCTGGGAGTCTACCCCCTAATAAGGCAGGGGTGCCTCATCTGCGGGGCCGTCGGGACGGGGAAGACGACGACGGCCATCACCATGATCTGTAGGGCCGCCTCCCTCAACCCGCCGGTGAGGTTCTTCATCGTCGACAAGGACGGCGAATACGCCAGCCTCCTAGACCGATTGGGGCCTGAGAACGCCCTGAGGGTTCCCTGGAGCCGCTTCTTCCAGCCCTCCGAGGTGAATTGGGAGGACTACCTCACCGAGTTCGGATGGCAGAAGACCTGGTGGAACGCCAAGATACTGATGAAGGCCCTCAGGAGGCTCTACGCCGGGGGACGCCTCGTCACCAAGGAGGCCCTGAGACGAGCCGTGATGGCCGTGGACCCAGAACGACTGGGCTTCAACAAGAAAATCGACGAGTTTGAGAACTATCGGCAGCAGGTCCTCAACGCCGTCAACGCCTCGAGGCTCATCCCCGACGGCGATCTGGACCCCCTGGACCCCGTGAGACTGCTGATGGGTTGGAGGGTCGTCATCATGGACCTCTCCGAGGGATTGGACACCTGGGAGCAGAAGCAGCTGGTGATAGCCCAGGTGCTGCGACGCCTCTTCCGGGAGGCCCTGGAGAACAGGCGGTTCGGATGCGTCGTCATCTTGGAGGAGGCGATGTACTACGCCCCACAGCGAGGCCTCTTCGAGGTGGGCTCCAAGGAGAGCAGGGGGAGGCTGCTCGGCGTGGTGAAGGAGATCGCCACCAACGGCGGGAGAAACGGCGTGGGCCTCTGGATCGTCACCCAGCGCCTGGCGACGGTGGAGAAGACCGTCGTCACCCAGTGCGCCAACAACATCATCTGCCACTCCCTGGAGGACCTCGATAAGCAGCGGCTAGGTGAGATCGTCGGCGACGACTTCATCCAGCTGCTGGGAGACCTGCCGCCGGGGGAGGCCATCGTCAAGGGGACGGCCCTCAGATGCCGGTTCCCCATCTGGGTTAGGGTCCTCCCCGAGGTCTACCCCGCCTCAGCCGAGACGACGCCGATGAATAGATTCCTGAGCATGGAGCTGGCCTCCCTGGAGGCCCACACCTGACCCGCCTAAAAACTCAGGCCTCAGGGGCCCTCTCCCCCAAGGCCTTCTCCACCGCCCTCATGGCCAGATGGGCGGCGACGTGAATCGGGGCGTCGTTGAAGGGAGGCTCGATATCTCTAGAGGCGAGGCAGGGATATATCTGAACCAGGAGGCCGGCCCTCTCAGCCGCCTCCTCCACCCTCGTCTCTGGGAGCCGCTCAGCCATGAACCAGGTTGAGCCGCAGGGGGCTCCCCTCAACACCTCCACGCCCCTCACCATCCCCCCCTCCACCTCCATCGACAGCTCCGGCGCCCCAAAGCTCTCCGCAAAGCGATCTATGAGGGGCAAACCCCTCGCCCTCAGGGAGCAGAAGGGCCTCGGGAAGACGGCCTCCACATCCATCTCCCCCAGCTCATCGGAGATCTGACGCTCAAGGCCCAGGGGAAGCCAGGAATACCTGTCGGCGGGGGCGATGAGGGCCCCGACGCCGCATCGCCTGACGGCCTCGGGGATCAGCGTGGCGGCTGAGGGGGACTCCCCGAGGAAGAGGAGGAGATCCCAGCCCCCCGAGAGATTTAGGCTCTTCAGCAGCTCCTCCGGCTCCTCCAGGAGAGTTGGAAGGCGGGGTGGAAGTGCCACCCTCCTCAGGCTCCAATCCCGTGAAAGCTGGGAGATGTTCCGATAGATGCGCTCACCATAATGACCCTGGGTGAGGACGATGACCCTCAAATCGATGGAGAAACCGAGATCGAAGCTTTAAGGCTTCCCCATCCACACCTAAAATGGCTTGTCTAGGAGACGCCTATACCCGGAGAGGCCCCTCGTGGGGGTTGGCGTCCTCATCAGGGAGGGGGATCGATACCTCTTGGTGAGGAGGGCGGCAGAGCCCGATGCGGGGCTCTGGTCCATACCCGGTGGATTGGTGGAGGTGGGGGAGGGGGTTAAGGAGGCGGCCGTGAGGGAGGCGAGGGAGGAGACGGGATTGGAGGTGGAGATCCTGGACCTCCTAGGCGTCGTCGACAAGATCGTGAGGGATGAGGGGGGACGCATAAGGTTTCACTTCGTCATCCTCGACTACCTCGCCGAGGTTAGAGGCGGGAGGCTGAGGGCCTCGTCGGACGCCCTGGAGGCGAGGTGGGTGAGGCGGGAGGAACTGCCTCAATACAGGATGTCTCCAACCCTCGTGGAACTCCTAAGGCGGATGGGCCTCTACCCTAAATGCGAGAGCTGACCTCAATAGCCCTTCAGCCTCTTCTATATAGGAAGATGGTGTGAGTCCTATAGCCCTCCCTAAATCGGACGTTCCTCTCCGCATCCCATCCGGGAATGGAGAAGTCGTGGGTGACAACCCTCGCCCCCGGCCTCAGCTCCTTCTCCAGTTTCGGCCTCACCCTCTCGTTGGCCCCGGTGGTGAGGTACATCGTCACCACATCGGCGGGGCTGAGGTCTACCTCCATGAGGTCGCCGAGGATTATCTGAACCCTGTCGCCGAGGCCTAGGGCCTCCACCTTCGCCATCGCCTCCTCCACCAGCCTTGGGTTGAGCTCCACCCCGACGCCTATGGCCCCGAACTCCTGGGCGGCGGTGATGACGACTCGTCCGTCGCCGCATCCCAGGTCGTAGACCACCTCCCCCGGCTTCACCTCGGCGTATTGGAGCATCCTCCTAACGACGCTCAGGGGGGAGGCGACGAAGGGTGCCAGGCTCCTGCTTCTACGGAACACGCTTCCTCGCCAGCCTCTCTAATCCACCACCGAGGAGATAAAAAGCGTTTCCCCCTCTAGAGTTGGATTAGAGAAACGGTTAAGCCTCAACGAAGCTTATTTACCGCTTGATCACGTTGAAGGCTTCTCATCGCCTTAGGGAGAGGCCCCTGTGGGCGGAGAGGCCGAGGGAGGTGATGGAGGAGATAGCCAACCTCGTCCCCCTCTACGGCGGCATCACCCACGAGCGACTTGAGAAGGGCGGAGTCCAGTGGCCCTGCCCGAGGCCTGATCACCCTGGAACCAAGATTCTCCACGTCGGTCGCCTCGCCAGGGGTAGGGGCCGCCTCATCCCGGCGGAGTATAGGCCGCCGGCCGAGCAGCCCGACGAGGAGTACCCCTACACTCTGACGACGGAGAGGATCCTCTTCCACTGGCATACGGGGACGATGTCTAGGAGATCTCGGACGCTGACGGGGCAGCTCGACAGGCCCTACGTGGAGATCAATCCCAAGGATGCGGAGCGCCTCGGCATAAGAGACGGCGACAGGGTGAGGGTTAGAAGCCGGAGGGGCGAGATCACCCTGGAGGCCCTCGTCACCGAGGGTATAGGGGAGGGGGTGGTCTTCATACCCTTCCACTTCTCCGAGGCAGCAGCCAACGTATTGACGGACCCAGCCCTGGACCCGAGGGCGAAGATACCGGAGTATAAGGCCTGCGCCGTCGCCCTGGAACGTGCTGAGGGCTGAGAACTGGGAAAGGCCGTTGGAAGGAGACTCCTCCGCTCTTCAAAGATTTAAGAAGGGACATCTAATAGAAAGGAGAAGGGAGATCACTTTTGATTTATTTTAAAGGCGACTAAGTGATTGTTTTTATCACGACTATAACTCACATCTAACTCTTTTAATATATTCTTCGCCCGACCTTCACATCTCTTAAGAACCCCTAAGAAGAACTCGTAACCACTCTTCTCAAATACATAATCCTGTATTTGTTCCTTTATCTCTTCATCATCTAAATCTACACAGGATTTAGCCTCACCAACTGCTCTGAATACCTCATCGCCTACTCGTTTCTCCGCTAGAATGTCTGGAATGTGACGGCCGATTTTTGGAGGTTGAGGATATCTTGGGGCTGCATCCGCCATATGAGTGACTATATATGAATACTTCTTTTCCATATAATTAGCAAGTTGTCTCTTAATCTTTTCATGTTCTTCTTCGGTAGAAAATTCGATATTTGACATCATATAATATGTGAACTCTTAACTTTTAAACTTATTGTAATCTTTCATAATTTTTCAATGAGCCTCCTTTTTGAATGAGATTTTAAGGTTGATTGCGTGATGGGTGATTTGGGTTTCCAATCGCTCCCAGATGGGTTATCTGTATTTCAACCTTTAGATTGTTGGCCATGCCTTATAAACTATTTAAAGGGATGAGTGAATAGTCTTTAGTGGAGTCTATGAAGTTCGTGCAGTTGAGGTCTATGAGGGACCTCGTGATGCTCGTCGTCTCTTCTCCCGCTGTGAACGTCATCCAGCACCTCGATACGGGTTCGGCGCACCTCTACTTCGTCATCGCCGGAACCCTGAGGGAGATGTTCATCTACTTCGTCAAGACGGGGGAGGAGGTGGAGGGGAGCTTCATCGTCTACAACACCTACACGGGGGAGATCGGCTACAGCGACCGTCTGCGGATAGAGCCCAACCTGACCTCCATACCCATCGTCGAGATCGAGAATCAGAACCTCCTCCCCGATGACCTCCTATCAGAGGTGGAGGGGTTGTGATATGTCCTCCGAGGATCGAAAGAGGCGTATACAGATCAGTATAGAGAACGTCGTCGCCTCAGCCACCCTCGACCAGAAGATCGACCTCCTCTCCATCCTGAAGACCTTCAGGAACGTCGAGTATCGCCCGAAGCAGTTCCCGGGGCTGGTCTTCAGGTTGAAGAGGCCGAAGACGGCGACCCTCATCTTCAGCTCCGGGAAGATGGTCTGCACCGGGGCGAAGTCGGAGAAGCAGGCTAAGAGCGCCGTGAAGAAGGTTGTCCGGGAGCTGAAGAACAGCGGCATCATCATCCTCGGCAAGCCCGAGATCGTCATCCAGAACATCGTCGCCTCCGCCAACCTCGGCGGAAGGATCGACCTGGAGACGGCTGCCGACGTGATGGAGAACGTGATGTACGAGCCGGAGCAGTTCCCGGGCCTCATCTACCGGATGGAGGAGCCGAAGGTGGTGATGCTCCTCTTCGCCAGCGGAAAGCTCGTCTGCACGGGGGCGAAGGATGAGAAGATGGTGAGGGAGGCGGTGGAGAGGCTCCACGGCATCCTCGAAGAGCTGGGCCTCATCTACTACGATGATTAAGGCTGATGGACCTTGCCGTCGAGGAACGACCTGGAGGAGAGGGCGCTGAGGCTCCTCTACGAGGCGGGGGAGGAGGGGATCCTCCAGAGCGAGATGTGGAAACGGCTGGGGGTGACAAGCAGGGAGGGTTCGAGGCTCGCCATCAGGTTCGAGGAGAGGGGCATCATAGAGCGGCGGAGGGTGCTCCACAACGGCCGCTGGACCTATAGGCTTTATTCGAAGCGTAAGCCCGTCACCCTCGACTCCCTGGCGGGATGCCCCTGCCTCACCTGCGAGGATATAGACCGATGCTTCCCGGGAGGGGAGAGGTCCCCGACGACCTGTGAGATGCTGGGTAGGTGGATCGAGGAGAACGCCAAGGGCTGAGAGGGTTTGAGATGGATGAGGGCTGGGAGCGCATCCTCCTCACGGCGTCCTTCCTCCTCCTAGCCGCCCTCTCCATCGGCGGCGTATACATCCTGAGAGCTGCGACAGGCGTCGAGCACCCCCTCATGGTCGTCGTCTCCCAGAGCATGATCCCAACCCTCGGCGTGGGGGACCTCCTCATCGTCGGCGCCATAGAGGACCTGGAGGACCTCGAGGCAGGACCCCCTCCGGAGGGGGAGATCATCGTCTTCATAAGGCCCGGCAACACCGAGGAGTTCATCGTCCACAGGGTCGTGAAGAAGTATAAAGCTGGTCACAAGTGGTTCTTCGTCACCAAGGGGGATAACAACCCCAATGTGGACCCCAGCCCGATCCCGGAGGAGAACGTATTGGGGAGGGTTGTGGGCAGGATACCCATCCTCGGCTATCTACCCCTCTTCCAGAAGACGAGGGGCGGCATAATCCTCATCGCAGCCCTGATGATCCTCATCTTCTTCTCCGACACCCTCATACCGGTGAAGGGAGAGGGCGGCGTCGAGGGCGGCCTCCTCCCCAAGGCGGCCCTCCTCCCCCTTCTGCCGGCCCTCCTCATCTACCTCCTCCCCCAACAGGGCTTCAAGCTGGAGGTCCTCGCCCTCCTCTCCTGGTATCTGGGATGTATATTGATGCCCCTCGCCGTCGAAGACGACACGGGGATGATCCTCTGGCTCTACCACTTCGTCTTCATCGTCACCCCCATAGCCCTAGACCTCGTCTGGAGGCTCTTCCACATCACCCCCAGCATGTGGTGGTACGCCCAGGGGAGCACCGTCCCCCTGTCGCTGCTCCTGATGAGGGAGACCCCCTTCTACCTGGAGGCCTTCAAATACTTCCTGAGACTGACGATGCCGGGCTGCCTCCTCTTCTTCGCGACGATGACGGCCAAGAGGAGGGGCCTCCTACCCCGCCGAGGGGCTGAGGACGTCGAGGCCTAAACCCAGTGGAGCCTCACCATGTGAACCGAGCAGGAGACGCAGGGGTCATAGGCCCTGATGAGCATCTCACATCTACGCAGCAGCTCCCCCTCCGAGAGGTCTAGAAGGCCTGGAACCAGCTTCCATAGGTCCATCTCGATATTCCTGGCGTTCTGACAGGTGGGAGGCGAGATATCGCAGCCTGACACCGTCCCCTCCCCGTCGAGTTCATAGCGATGGTAGTTCAACCCCCGTGGGGCCTCCGTCACGGCCGCCCCTGAGCCCTCCCCCGGCTCTAGGGGTGGAGGTTCACAGCCGCCGGTGGGGACCTCTAGGCATTCATCGATGAGGTGGAGGACCTCCACGACCCTGGCGAGGGGGGCTGCGAAGGGGTTGAAGCAGGGAGGCCTGAACCCCAGCTCCTCGGCGGCCTCCCTGGCGTCGGCTGAGAGCCTGTCGTAGTTGAGGTTCACCCTCGCCAGGGGTCCGACGAGGAAGGTGGACCTCCCCCTCATCTCCGAGTGCTTGGCCGTCGAGTGGGGGACCTGGAACTCCACGACGTGCTCCCTATACTCCTCAGCTGTGATCCTCAGCCCCTCCGTCGAGGCGATGAGGCCGTCGTTTATGGCGTAGCCCTCCTTCCCCCGGAGGGCGACGTGCTCACATCGACGCTCAAACCTGGGAACCTCCACCTCCTCGAAGAGCTCCACCGTCTTCAGGGCGTCCTCCCTCGCCTCCAGGAGCCGCCGCCTCACCTGTTCGGCCTCAGCCCTGGAGGGGGTATGGGTGAAGCCCCCGACGACGGCCGTCACGGGGTGGATAGCCCTCCCACCGATGAGGGAGGCCACCTCATCCCCAGCCCTGATGAGGGCCACCGCCCTCCTCAACAGTTCCGGCTCCCCCAGCAGGGTGGGACGGTTGAGGTAGTCGGGGAGGGTGAGGAGATAGATGCTGGCAGCGTGGCTGCTGATGATGCCGCCCATCGCCAACAACCGCCTCAGCAGCCTCACCTCAGGGGTAACCTCGATGCCGAGGGCCCTCTCCACGGCCTTCAAGGCCGTGACCTGATGGGTTATGGGGCAGACGCCGCAGATCCTGGAGGCGATCTCGGCCACCTCGTCGTAGCGCCTTCCCCGCAGGATGGCCTCGAAGAATCGGGGGGGCTCGAATATCCTCAGCTTCACATCCCTAAGCTCCCCATCCCTCGACAGCCAGAGGTCTAGGGCGGCCTGACCCTCTATGCGGGTGATGTAGTCGACCCCGATACGCCTCAGGTCACTCCTCCGAGAGCCTTGCGGCGGCATACTTCCTAAACCTCCTATCCACATCCCTGTCCTCGAGGCCTAGACTCCTCAACACCTCCCGTTGAGAGGGCCAATTGGCGTCGACATTCGGCCCGTAGCAGCCCTCACAGACCCTGTTGAGGGAGGGGCAGAGGGCGCCGCAGCCGGCGTTGGTGACGGGGCCCAGGCAGGGCTTATGGGCCTCCAGGAGGAGGCAGGGCAGGCCTCTGAGCTTACACTCGACGCAGAGGGGATGCCCCCGGAGCCTCGGCCTCCTCCCCAAGAGCAGCGAGATGAGGACCTCCCACAGGGTTTCAGGGCCTGGGGGGCATCCATGGACCTCCACATCCACCTCGACGTACTCGCCGAGCCTTCCAACCCTCCGGGACCTGATCCAGGAGGGGTGTTCATAGACCCTCCCCGCCACCTCCTCCAGGGGAGAGGAGACGGCGATGGATTGGACCCCGCCGTCGACGGCGCACTCTCCGAGGGCGATGAGGAGATCGGAGGACTCCCTGACCCTCCTGAGCTCCTCCAGCTCCCCCTCGGTGGAGACGCATCCCTCCACGAGGGCGGCGTCAAGGCGGCCGCTCCACCCAGCCGTCTCGAACATGGGCCAATAGGCCACCTGGAAGTGGTCGAGGAGGGGGGAGGAGGCCAGCAGCCTCACCGCATTCATCTGGCATCCGGAGCAGCTGGTGAACTTGAAGAAGCCGACCCTCTTCTTCCCCATCACGGCCTCACCCCGTGATCCGGCAGCCGCCGCAGCTCCTCGTAGCTGAAGACCGGGCCGTCTAGGCAGACGTATCTCGAGCCGATCTGGCAGTGGCCGCAGAGGCCCACGCCGCACCTCATCCTCCGCTCCAGGGAGCAGTAGAGGCTGCCGGGGCTGAAGCCCCGCTCTAGGAGGCCC
>LUCA01000023.1 GCA_001593875.1 Candidatus Bathyarchaeota archaeon B23 | reverse complement strand
CCTGAGGTCGAGATACCAGCTGTAATCCTCAGGCCTCAGACCCTCCTCGACGATGCGGGTGAGCAGCTCCTCGAAGTCGTCGATGCGCTGTCCCCCGCCGATGATCTCGCCGTAGCCCTCCGGCGCCAGCATATCAGCCGACAGGGTGACCTCAGGCCTCTCGGGGTTGGGCTTGTGGTAGAAGGCCTTGACGCCGACGGGGTAGTGGGTGACCCAGAAGGGGGTGTCGAAATGCTTGGTCAGGGGCTCCTCCTCCCTCCAGCCGAAGTCGTCGCCCCACTCCAGCTCTACGCCGTCTCCACGCAGCATCTCCAGGGCCTCATCGTAGGTGATCCTGGGATAGGGGGGCTCCAGCCTCAGCAGCTCTCCAGGGTCTCTGCCCAGGCCCCTCAGCTCTCGGGGCATCTCCTCCGCCACCCTGTGACAGATGTGGGTGACGAGCTCGTCGCCGACCTCCATGATGCCCCAGAGATCCGTCCAGGGCTCCTCCACCTCCAGGTGCCAATACTCGGCGAGATGCCTACGGGTTCTGCTCTTCTCAGCCCTGAAGCTGGGGGCGATGGTGTATATTTTGCCGAGGGTGTAGATGAGGGCCTCGGCGTAGAGCTGCCAGCTCTGGGTGAGGTAGACATCCTTCCTGCCGAAGTAGTCGACGCTGAAGAGGGTGGCCCCGCCCTCGCAGGCGGCGGTGATGAAGCTCGGCGAGTGCGTCTCCGTGTAGCCATGCTCCCTCATCCAATCCCTCGCCGCCTCTAGGACCTTGGACCTGATCCTGAGGATGGCCTGCATCTTGGGGTCCCTGACGTAGAGGTGCCTGTGATCTAGGAGGAAGTCGATGCCATGCCTCTTCCTCGTGATCGGGTATCCGGGCTGAGCCTCCTGGAGATTATTGACCCCCCTGATGGAGAGTTCCCTTCCATAGGGGGCCCGTTCATCCACTCGGACTAGGCCCCTAAGCTCCACAACGGACTCCAGGGGGAGCTTCCCAACCCTCATGAAGGTCTCCTCATCCGCCCTATCCCTGGAGAGGGTGCACTGGATGACCCCGCTGCCGTCCCTAACCATGAGGAAGTGGATACCGCCGCTGCTACGCCTGTTATACATCCACCCCCTGATGGAGACCTCCTCGCCGTCGTGCTCCCCGTCGAGTATGGAGGCTATCTCTACGAGGCCCATCCCTAACCACTACTCCTACCAAGCGGAGGGAATATAAAGGCTTCACCCACCTCTGAGGAAGCTGTCGAGGGTCGTCGCCCTCGGTCGGCCTACGAGCTCGTCGAAGTCTATGCCCAGGGCGTCGAGGAGCTGCTCGAACATCGACTCCAGATACTCGATGTATTTCTCGATGTCCACATCCCTCCTGGAGGCCAGCTGAACGGGTTTGACGCCGCCCCTGGTGACGACGTAGCTTATGATGTCGCCGGCCCCCAGCTCCACTCCCCGCTCCTGGAGCATCCTCGCCGCCTTCACGTGCTGGGGGCGGGTCTCATAGCTCTTCAGCCTCCGCCCCAGCATCACCCTGAAGGCCACCTCATCCAGCTCGAAGTCCCGCTCCCTCAGCCTCCTATAGACCGATCGGACGAGCCGCTTGATCTCCTCCTTCGCCTCCTCCATCTCCTCAGGCCTCTCAACCCGGCCCAAGATGCGGGTCAACTCCTGGAAGGCCCACTTCAACAGCGGCGGAATATGCCTCTTCTTACCCGTCAGCCCCTTGATGTCGACGCTCCCATCGGGGTAGACGCCGAGGTAGTTCTTCTTCCTCCTGGAGAAGATGACGTATCGATAGACCTTGTCGACGTCCAGCTCGATGCCCAGCTCCTCGTCGGCCCACTTGAGGAGGCTCTCGATCTGACGCTCGGAGGGGTGCTCCAGGAAGACGCTGTCCGTGTCCCCGTAGACCACCTCGATGCCCAGCTTCCTCGCCACCTCCACGGCGCTCGTCATGGCGTAGCGGCCTATGGCGGCGGTGCTCTCAGCCAGCGGTGGACAATACAGCGGGAAGGCCTCGGAGCCGAAGACGCCGTAGGCGGCGTTCAGGAAGACCTTGAGGGCGCTCTGAACCACGTTGTAGTAGGCCCTCTCCTCCCCCGTTATCTCCTGGTTCTTGGACATCGGCTTATACCACCTCACCCGTAGGTCTCGGAGGCTCCCGATGATGAGGCTCATCATCCCCCGACGCTTGGTGCAGACCCAGTGGGGCGTCCCTGGGATGAGGTTCCCCCTACACTCCCCGTGGGGGCAGAGGATGGTCTCGTAGCTGAGGTTCCAGTTCCTGATGGCTGAGGGGTAGAGCGAGGCGAAGTCCAGCACCGTCACGTCGAAGTGGACTCCTGGCTTGGGGGCGGTGACGATGGCCCCCAGATACTTCTTCCCCTTGATGATGGCCTTCGTCGCCGTGACGCCCTTCACCTCTATGATGTCCTCCACGTTGGGTATCAGCCATCCCAGGCGTCGATGCTCATACTCCAGGAGGGTGAGGATCCATCGGCTGACGCCCTGCCTGGTGACGTCCTCCATCGTCATCTTGCTGATCCTGCTGAGGAGGACCATCAGCCTCATCACCAGGTCGTCGTTGAAGGCTGTGAGCTCATAGGTGAGCTCCGCATCCCGTAGGCAGTATCTCGCCAGCTCCCTCGGAGTCAGCCTGGAGATGTCGGAGACCTCGATCTTCCCCCTGCCGAGGATGGTGGAGGCCACCTCGTCGAGAGTGTTCTCCCTATATCGGTCTCCGAAGGCGTAGATCTGGATCGACCTGTTCTGGAAGAACCTGTAGAGGTCGATGTGGAGGCCGTAGCGGAGGGAGGCGAAGCGTCGGCCTATGGAGATGGGGGTCGCCTCCCTCGGGAAGCCCAGCCTCCTAGCCCTGTTCCTGAGGTATCGGAGGTCGAAGTCGTCGCCGTTGAAGGTGAGGACGATGGGGTAGTCATCCAGCACCCTGAAGGCCTCCCGGATCATCTCCTCCTCCGGCATCAGCTCCACCTCGCCCCCATCGACCTCCAGCCTCCCCCTCTTCTCATCTCGGAGGAGGACCCTCCTCACGCCGTCGCTGGAGACTATGGAGATGGCGATGATGGGGTCGTCAGCCCTCTCGGGGTTGGGCACCCTCTCGGCGACGGCCCCCCCAACCTCGATATCTATAGCCGCCCTCCTCAGCTCGGGCACGGGGCACTCCAGCAGCCTCGCCCACTCCCGCATCTTCTCCCTAAACTCCGGCTCCACCCCCTCCAGGAGCCCCTCCAATCGCCGCTCAACGGCCCCGGGAAGCGTGTAATCCTCAACCAGGCTCCCGTCGACGACCCTGTAGGGCATCCCGGGGATGAGGCCGTAGTCGTAGATGTAGTTCTGGTAATACCTGATGTGGCTCTCCCAGCTCTCGCCGAGTATATGCCTAATATCGCCCTTCCCCTGCCCCCCTATCGCCAGGGGGTTGGAGGCGACGACCCTCGTCACCCTTATCCACTCATCTCTGAGGGAGTCGTAGCGCTTGACCTCCTCCAGCCTCAGGAAGCCGGGGTGCTTCACCAACTCCTCGTTGTGCTCCAGCTCCTCCCTAGGCCTCTTGGAGATACAGTAGGGGAGATGCCCCGTGTTGTCGTACCAGAGATATATCCGCTGCTCCCCCGGCTCATAGAGGCGGAGGAAGGCCTTCTCAGCCTCCCCATCGTAGCCGGCTGATAGAAGATAGCAGGTTGAGAGATCGTCGGGGGCGATCCTCCCCTCAGTCCCTATCTCCTTCACCCCTACTAGAAGAGGGCTCCCCACTAATAGATGTGTCTCCCCCTATCCCAGAGGCAGAGGGCCTCTAGGATGATGTAGGCCGCCAGGAGGGAGGTGCCGCCGGAGTCATAGTGGGGGGAGACCTCCACCAGGTCGAGGCCGACGACACGGCCGTCGAGGACCTCCCCCAGCAGATTCAAGAGGACCTCGACGCTTAGGCCCTCGGGGGAGGGGTTCCCCACAGCCGGAGCCGCCGAGGGGTCCAAGACGTCCATGTCGACGGTGACGTAGACCCTAGAGGTGGACTCCAGCCATTCAGCCATCGCTTCACGCAGCCTCTCAGGCCTCTCCCAGGCCCCTATCACCCTCACCCTATCGCTGTGGGCCTCAGCGTATCGGAGCTCCTCCTTGGAGAGGGCCCTACAGCCGACGACGAGGAGGCGGTGATCCAGCTCCTCCAGGGCTCGACGCATGAAGGTGCCGTGGGAGAGGGTGAGGCCTAGCAGCCTATCCCTCAGGTCCAGGTGGGCGTCGAGGCTGACGACGAGGTGGGGCCTCAGGGCCCTGAGGGCTGCGAGGGTGACCGTGTGCTCCCCACCTATCATCGTCGGCCTCCCTCCCCCCCGCCCGATCCCCTCGACGACCTCCTCGATCAGCTTCAAGGCCTCCTCCAGACTTCGGGCCTCCACATCTCCGACGTCGGCGACCTTTAGGTCCTCGAAGAAGAGGCCGGTTCTGGGGCTGTAGGTCTCCAGGTGGAGGCTCTCCCGTCGGATGGCCTGGGGGGCGAAGCGGGCTCCCCGCCGGTGGGAGGAGGTCTCGTCGATGGGGGCTCCGAGGATGACGTATTCAGCCTCCTCGTAGGGCGTGGAGGCCTCTAGGAAGGGGTGAGCCGGGGGCCTAAGCCCTCGAAGGCTCATCGCGATCAGTCCCTCTCGACGATGACCTGGTCGACACTGTGGATGACGGCTCCCTGCCGTTCCATGTGGGCCTTCAACTCCTCGAAGTCGATCTCCACGCCGTGGAGGACCACCCTCAGGCTCTCGGTTCTCTCATCCATCTCCACCAGGCTTACATCCACCTTGGTCAACCCCCTCAGCTCCGCCAGGTAGGAGGCGAACTCGGGGAGGGGGGGAGCATGGGGCTTCAATACATCCAGAACTAGATATCTCACCTTAGGCGACTTCAAACCCAGCATAGACCTCCGGGGAATACATCCCCCATTATCTACTATCCTGAAATTCATAAACTTTAATAATTCCGAGACGCACTCCCGATCGAGTGCCGACTACATGGGAGAGGACTCCCATAGTTCTCGTAAGGAGGAGTGCAGGGATCATTGAGCGCTTCTATGGGCGCCGAGGGGGAAGAGGATAGTAGGTTTAGACGGCTGAGGGGCTGGCTCTCCGAGAGGGCGGGCGACATCGGCGAATACATGAGGGTGACGAGGGCTCAGGGCATACTGCGGAGATACTTCGCCGTCAACGCCTTCGACGGGGCGATGACGAGCCTCGGCGTCGTCATCGGCGCCTACATCGTCGGGTTGAAGGAGCCCGCGCCGATGCTGGGCGTGATCCTCATGGGGGGCTTCGCCATGGCCGTCTCGGGTTTCTCGGGCACCTACCTCACCGAGAGGGCTGAGAGGGAGAGGGACCTCAACGACCTGGAGGATGCGATGCTGGCGGACCTGACCAACACCATCCACGGCGAGGCGACGAGGTACGTCTCCCTCTTCGCAGCCCTCATCGACGGTGCAGCCCCCTTCGTGGCCTCGATTCCGGCCCTCATACCCTTCGCCCTCTCGGCCTATCGGCTGCTGCCGCCGGGCATCGCCTTCCCAGCCTCCATCGCCTCCTCTCTGCTAACCCTCTTCTTCCTCGGCGTCTACCTCGGCAGCGTCAGCGGCGAGAACCTCGTCTACTCGGGGCTTAAGATGGTGGCCGCCGGCATAGCCGTCGCCCTCTTGGCCCTCCTCATCAACGGAGGCCATTAATCACCACGTTCCTCGAGGATCTTCCCGGCGGAGTCCATAGGGGTGATCCCCCACCTCATCTATCCATCCGGCCCTCAACCTCTTGACCCTGTCCCTATGGGTGTAGGGCTTTATGTCTAGGAGGGGGGAGGCGTCTACCCCTCTAACCCTGAGCGTGTTACCCCTCCTCTCGATGAGTTCCACGATCGTCAGGGCTATGGGGTTAGGCCTATCGGGATGACGGGTGGCGAAGACCCCCTTCAACCCCTCATAGTGGAGGGGTTTGACGACGAGGCTTCCACCCCTAGACCGGTGGAAGACCCAGAGGATCACGAGGTGGGAGAAGCCCTCTATATCCCTCAGCCCTTCCTCATACTCCTCGACGACGACCTCTCCCAGGGTGGAGCTGCAATCTCGGGGGACCTCCTCAACCCGCTTATAGGGAGACCTTATGAAGCCGATGGGTTTGAACCTGAACTCCCTTCTCATAGGCGAGTCTAAGAGGGTTCTGAGGGAGAAAACCTTTTTCGGGGACGTCCAGGGGAGGGTCATCCCCTGGGGCCCTCGTCCTCAGCCCTCCCGGGGATCAGATCAGCCTGCTGAGCTCGTCGAAGAGGACTATGCCGAGGAGATGGGCCATGAGGATGGAGACCCCCTCGTCGAGGGTGAAGCGTCCGTCGTCGACGACGGCCTTCTTCACTATCCAGAGCGTCGTCGAGGTGGCGAGGAACTGGTAGAGGACGTAGCCGTCCAGCTCTATGGGGATGAGGAGGGAGAGGAGGGGGAAGACCAGCATGATGCTCTGGACGATGCCGGAGAGGAGATTTGAGACGCCCAGCTCCACATGGCCTCTTCTGGCTCCTAGGAGGGCTAGGCCATGCTCGGGGACGCTGCCAGCGAAGCCGATGAGGGTGGCGGCGATGACGACGTGGACCTGAAACCGCTGGACGAGATGCTCCAGGGAGCCGGAGATCAGCTCGGCGCTGAGGAGGATGCCCACCAGGCCGAGGAGGAGTAGGCGCATCCAGCCCCCCTCGGCCCTACGGCCCTCGCTCCTCCTAGCCCCTCGACCTATGAAGTAGAGGTAGCTGAGGTAGGCCAGGAGGAGGAAGAGGGGCACCTCCCTGGGGAGGTGGGGGTCTCCGTGGAAGAGGTTGATGATGACGCCGGCGCCGAAGATGAGGAGGGTGAAGGCGATGGTGATGCGCATCACCTCCACCTCATGCTCCATCTCCCCCCTGGGAATCTCTATGCTCCTCCCTCCCAAGGTGAGCATGATGATAAGCAGCCCCAGTAATAGGCCGTTGAAGGCGGAGGCCAGCATCACCGTCAGCACCGCCACCTCCCGTAGATGGGGTGAGAGGACCATAAACACGGCCAAGACGGCCTCGGGGAGATTTGAGGCGAGGCTGGAGATCACTCCCGTGAAATACTCCGAAAGACCCGTGTGGAGGCCGAGGCCTCTAAAGCCCTCGACGACGGGCTCGCTGGAGGCGAAGACGAGGACGAGCCCCAGGAGGAGGGCGACGACGGAGAGGGCGACGCCCCTCCCGTCGACGAGGAGGAGGGAGAGGCCTAGAAGGAGGAGGATCACCAACGCCGCCTCCCTCAGGGACATCAACATCTCAAACCCCAGATGCCTATAAGAGGCCTGTGATCGCTGGGAGGATTTATAGGTCTGGCGTCGCTAGTCGAGCTGGGACGAGTTGAAGCTCATCGTCTTCACCGACGAGCCTGCCCTCCCAGAGGTCAGGCTAGTGGTGGGGGAGGCCAAGAAGCGGGGCCTAGAGACCCGAGTTCTCGCCCCCTGGGACATCAATCTACCCCCAACCCCCGAGCTGGAGGCCGACGTCTACTACATCGGCAGCAACATCCTCAACAGGGTCTCAGCCTTCGAGCTCCTCCACCGCCTCCAGATCCTCAGGGTCTTCGAGGAGCTGGGTCAGGTCATCAACCCCGTTGAGAGCATCCTCAACTACTCCAAGGAGCACCTCACCCTGAGGCTTAGAGCCCTAGGCCTGCCCCACCCCGAGACGCTGATAACTGAGAACGTGGAGGAGGCCTACGCCTTCGCAGCCCAGCTTCTGGACTCCGGGCGAAACGTCGTCTTGAAACCCCTCTGCCGGGGGAGGGGCATCGGCGTCGTGATGCTGGACAGAATCCGAAGCCGCCGAGACCTCCTACAGTTCCTCACCTGGTATAACCGGGTTCACGGCCAGGGGGTCTTCTACCTCCAGGAATACATACCCAACAGGGGCTATGACATCCGGTGCTTCGTCATCGACGGCGAGGTCGTAGACCGTGAGAAGAGGTCGAACCCCGAGGACTTCAGATATAACATCAGGCTAGGCGGCGTGGCCGAAGCCTTCCCGGACCCCATCTATGATGAGCTGGCCGTGGAGGTCGCCGAG
>LUCA01000022.1 GCA_001593875.1 Candidatus Bathyarchaeota archaeon B23 | reverse complement strand
GGAGGGCTTCGACCTGGGAAACTCCCCATGGGAGCTGAGGAACCAACCCCTGAGGGGGAGAGTCCTCATCCACGCCACCTCCTCTGGGACGAGGGGCCTCATCCACGCCCTGAGGGCTTGGGAGGTGCTCTTCGCCGCCTTCATCAACGCCGAGGCGACAGCCCGATACATCACCCACAGGCAGCCAGATAGGGTCTCCCTCGTCGCCATGGGCGACGAGGCCCTAAGGCCAGCACTGGAGGACGAGCTCTGCGCCCAATACATCGAAGCCCTCCTAAGAGGAGGGGAGCCAGACTTCGAGGAGATGAAGAGGCAGATCCTACGCTCAGCCTCAGCCTCCAAATTCTTCGATCCGGCTCAACCCCAATACCACCCCGAAGACCTGGAGATGGCCCTACAGCTCAACCGATTCGACTTCGCCATGAGGGTTATGGGAGGCGAACCACCCTACATCGTCAAGGTCTATCCGCCTCAAACCCTGCAGAGATAGATCACCGTATGGAGATCGCCGTGTAACACCCCTCTCTCTGAGAGGATCTCGACGTCCATCTCCCCAGCGGCCTCCCTAAATCGCCTGTAGGCGGCCGTGATCACCGTCAGCGTCGCACCCTCCGCCGCCTCCCTCAGGGCTCTGAGGGAGGCGGGGTAGAGCCCTCTGATCCGCCCCTTGGGAATCATCCTCACGCCATAGGGGGGATTGACGACGACGTGGCTTAGGGCCTTGGGATAGGAAGCCGGGTCGGCGGCGTCCCCCAGCCTTAAGTCGACGGTCTCCAGCACTCCAGCCCTCTCGGCGTTGCGGCGTCCACCCTCCAGATGCCTCTCAGACTCCTCCAAGCCATAGATGGGGTAGACTCCCCTGGACTCAGCCTCCCTCAGCCTCTCCCCCTCCTCCCTGAGGGCCTCAGCGTCGAACAGCCTCAGCCTGAGGAGGTTGAAGTCCCCTCGATCCACGTTCGGCGCCCTATCCCACGCCATAAGCGCAGCCTCTATGGGTATTGTGGCCCCACCACACATGGGGTCCACGAGGACCTCGCCGGGCTCCCAGCCGGAGAGCATCAACATCGCCGAGGCTATGGTCGGCTTCAGGGCGGCTGGATGCTCATAAACCCTATACCAACGTCTATGGAGACTACGACCCGTGGTGTCCACCCCCATGATGAGCTCGCCGCCTCTAACGAGGCAGTAGAGCTCCACATCGGGCTCATCGAGGTCCACCCGAAGCCTACAACCCCTCGAAGCCAGGTGGGAGTCGATGACGGCCTGACCGACGACCCTGGAGACATCCATGCTGGTGAAGCAGTGAACCCCAACCCTCTCACTTCGGATGGCGAAGGACTGATGGGGGTCGATGAAATCGCCGTAATCCAACCCGACGGCGATGCGATAGAGGTCATCTAAGCCCTCAAAGCTCTCCCTGCAGAGCCGGATAAACACCCTATGGAGGGTTCGGGCAGCGAGATTCAGCCTATAGACCGCCTCCAAGGGGGCCTGGAAGAAGACCTTACCCACATCCGGCTGAGCCCTACACCCTATGAGGAGCTCGACCTCCCTCGCTGCCACATCCTCTAGACCTGGGACGGTGGTGGCGAAAAGCTCCAATCCGCAGAGGATAACGGGAAAACCCACTAATCCCCTTTTCCAATAGGCGACCCCTTCGGGGTGGTGACCCCTTTAATAAGTCCACGGTAAAACTCCTCCTATATGGTGAAGGTAGCTCTCATCGGAGCCGGAAGCCTAGCCTGGTCCTCCACCCTCATCAGGGACCTATGCCTGACGCCGACCCTCTACGGGAGCACCATCACCTTGATGGACATCGCCCCCCAACGCCTCGACGTCATCTACGGCTTCGCCAGGCGCTACGCATCGGAGGTCGAAGCCCAACTGAGCTTCGAGAGGACGACGGATCGCCGGGAGGCCTTGAGGGGGGCTGACTTCGTCATCAACACGGCCATGGCCGGAGGCCATGGATACTATGAGCGGATGAGGGCTCTCTCCGAGAGGCATGGATATTACAGGGGCATCAACAGCGTCGAGTGGAATATGGTTTCGGATTACCACACCATCTGGGGGTACTATCAGCTGAGGTTGATGATGGAGATCGCCAGAGACATGGAGGAGCTCTGCCCCGAGGGCTGGCTGCTGCTGTTGGCGAACCCCGTCTTCGAGGGGACGACGCTGCTCTCTCGGGAGACGAGGGTGAAGGTCATCGGCCTCTGCCATGGACACCTAGGCTACAAGGAGGTGGTCGAGACCCTGGGGCTCGATGTCGATGGGGTGGAGGCGGAGATGCTGGGCTTCAACCACCTCATCTGGCTGACGAGGTTTAGATACGGGGGTGAGGACGCCTACCCCCTGCTGGAGGAGTGGATCGACCGTGAGGCTGAGGCCTACTGGAGGGGGTGGAGGGAGAGGCAGCGAAACCCCTTCGACATACAGATGTCGCCGGCGGCCGTCGATATGTATCATCGCTATGGGCTCTTCCCCATCGGCGACACGGTGAGGGGTGGAACCTGGAGATACCACTGGAACCTGGAGGAGAAGAGGCGGTGGTATGGGCCGACGGGTGGACCTGACTCCGAGGTGGGGTGGAGCCTCTACCTAAAGGGGCAGGGGAGGAAGGGGGAGACCATAGCGGAGGCGATGGAAGAACCATCAAAGCCGCTGACCAGCCTGCTACCGCCGAGGAGGAGCGAGGAGTCCGTCGTCCCCATCATCGACAGCATCGCCAACGACCACGGAGCCCTCTACCAAGTGAACGTCCTCAACAAGGGGGTGATCAGCGGCCTACCGGAGGACGTGGCCGTGGAGGCACCCCTAGAGATCGATGGGAAGGGCATCCACAGAAGAAGCCTAGGAAGCCTCCCAAGGAGGATCACCAGACAGGTGATGGAGCTGAGACGCCTCCGCCTAGAGTGGGCCCTGGAGGCCTTCCTCGAAGGCGGCAGAGAACCCCTAGAAGAATGGCTCCTCATCGACCCCAGAACAAAATCCAACAGGCAAGTCGAGGCCGTCATCGAAGACCTGCTGTCGATGCCGGGAAACGAGGAGATGAAGAGGCATTTCAGATGAGTGGCAGATCCTGAGATTTCACATCCTTATTCACATCGTGGCGCCGGGGGAGGGATTTGAACCCTCGTGCTCCCGGGGAGCACCAGTTTTCAAGACTGGCGCCGTATCCTGGCTTGGCTACCCCGGCACGTTTTGGAAGACCCCGGTACATCTATCATCTACGCTTCCTAAAAAAACATCAGCCCATCCTTCTCACATACGTAGTCGAAGCCAGCTTCTAGGAGAGCCTTCACCTCCTCGGGCTTGCTCGCAAACTTCACTACGAACTCGTCGCTGTACTCTCCGAAGATCGTCTTCTCGATGTTTATGTAGATCTCCGTGCTCTTCAGGGTTTTGTGGCCTAGGAACTGCTTGACGTAGTATGGATCCTTTGTCTGGTGGTAGAGCATCGTCGCTTTCCAATGCCTGAAGGTGTGGAATGTTATCTTCTCGAGCCTGGGGTTCTGAAGCTTGCTCGCCAGCCGATTCCTAGTGCGCCTCATCGCCTGTTTGAGGGTGTGATAGGATGCCTTTCCGAAGACCCATGAGTCCTGTTTTGGGAGGCTTTTCAGCATCGCTATCAGCTTGGGGCTGACCCTCCACATGCGTGGGTTGCCACGCTTCTCAGGCCTGTTCAACGTTATTATACGCCTTTCAAAGTCGATATCCGTCCATTCCAGCCTCACAGCCTCCCCAGCCCTCATCGCCGTCTCCTTGAGTAGCTGAAGGAAGGTTGCAAGCTTCCTCCCAGCTCCAGGGAAGAGCGTGTATGCGCTTACGACGTTCTTCTTCCTGTTCCCCGACCACCTCTGCCTCGCAATCACCTCCTTTACCGACTCGGGTGAGTTGATGTCCGCCCCTCTCTCTGCTAGGATCTTCAAAGCCAAGGTATAGCATCTGATGGTTTCATCGGCATATCCCTGCTTCTTCATCCACTAAGCATACTCAAGGAGCTTGCCCTTCACCTCGGCCGTCAGCTTCGTGGCCCCCGCAGTCCATCTTCTCGCATGTCGTTGCATCTCCATGGACCCCAGCCCCTCTGGGCTGGCCGAGTTTTTCGCCCCTTCCGTGGGGGCGCATACTCGGCGAGTTTAGGATTTGGTTGAATTTGGGTCAGCCCGAGTGCCTGAGCTAAGGGCTCATTGAACTCAACTATATGAGCCAACATTATCTCCACCCTCACATCGGATTTAGCGGTTTCCCTTTTTATCTTCCTAATCACTGGGAGCCTGAAGCTCTCGTTTTGAGTATGTCCTCTCCATTAGGTGTGATTAGGTGATGGATGGGAGACACCTCTTCGAGAAGATGTCCTCCTTCTAGCAATAGAGATGGTCAAAAATCAAAGACAAAAGAGGAGAATGGTGGACAAGCTTATATACGTCTTGGAGCATCTCAGAGAACGCGATTTCTATGATAGGCTTGAAGAAATTAAGAGGGATATTGGTATGATTGAACAAATAATTTAAATAAAGTAAAAATATTTGTGAAAAAATTCTATGAAAAAGTTAGATGATGAATAATATAATACTGTAGTTAGTAGGGTTGATAATCTATTAAAATAATTGAAGAAACCCTAAAAATGGATAAAAAGATCAAAAATAGGTACATCGAAACCATGGTATAGAGAAGTTAGTGATATTGAATTATAAAATAAATTTTTAATTTAAATAGGGCTGTCCCTATCAACGCTCCAACCCCGCCTTGGATGATTCTCTAAAGCGAATAAGATAGAGGCTTTAATATTATTTCCAATGTATATGGATGTATGGGGAGTGTTATGCCTCTGGAGCCTCAGGAGTTCAGGAAGCGCTGTAGAGGAATCCTACCCGTCCAGTTCTGCCCTTATACGGAGGATCGAGGTGCAATAAACGTAGAGGCCCTCAGGAGTAACACGGAGTTTCTCGTCGACTTCACTTTAGAGGGAAATAGGGATCTCATCATAATGACTAATGGGAGCACAACGGAGTTCTACGCAAACTCGATTGAGGAGCAGAAGACGGTCATTAAGACGGTTGTAGAGACGGTTGACGGTAGGGTGCCGGTGATCGCAGGCGTCTCCCAGGCGGGAACTAGGGAGACCATCAAGATGGCGAAATACGCTGAGGAGGTGGGAGCCGACTGCGTGATGGTGGTAACACCCTACTACCATACCCCATTCGCTGAGGGGATGTATCAACACTATAAGAGCATCGCCGAGGCCGTTAAAATCGCTGTTATAATCTACAATAACCCAGCGGTCTCGGCGGCGATGATCGATCCACAGCTGACGGCTAGGCTCGCCGAGATGGAGAACATCGTCGCCATCAAGGATAACTCACCCCTAGCCGTCGAGTGGTTTATGAAGGCTAAGTTAATCGATGAGGAGAAGATGGCCCTCTGCATAGGGACCGGCGAGATCAACTATGTTGCGGCCGCCGCCTTCGGCTTCAGGTATAAGGGGTTCATCACAGCCCTGGCGAATTATGCACCCCAGATCAGCTACTCCGTCTACGAGGCCGTGGAGAAGGACAGGGATTTTGAGAAGGCATATAATATACTCGTTGAGAGGGTTGCACCTCTAGTCGAGTTCATGGCTCGATGCATAGCGAGGAGAAGGAAGACATCGATCCTCCCATATGGATTTGGAGGCGCTTACATCTATCAGGCAGTGGGTAAGGCGGCGATGGATCTCATCCCAGATCTGTATGGAGGGCCGTGTAGGTTACCTATGGAGGAGTTAACAGAGGAGGAGAAGAGGGAGCTGGAGGAGGTATTGAGGAAGATAGGAATCCTATAACACTCCTTTTTCTGAATCTATAAGGAAGCCCTTGCTATTAAACTCGACCCCCGATTACGCCCAGTTCACAGCTCATACACCATACCCTGGGCACCTCTCTTTGAATACGCGAGGGGCGTAACTTAATTGGGACTGGAATTGGGAGCATTACACTACCATACTTCCAGTTATGCTCATCATCTTTGCTCGCCTTTCTTCTCATCGTCTAAAATCAGAAAAAGGAGGGGATTTTGCGGGGGATATCTCCATCGAACCCGAGAATTGGCTACCCCGGCCCCCTTTAGGATGTGTTCCGCTCTCTAAATCTTTTATCGTCACAGCAGCAGGAGGATGAGGATGATGGAGATGAGGCCGGTGGTGTAGATGCCGTCGAAGGTTCCTGCGCCGCCGATGCTGACGAGGGGCGCCCCCAGGCGGGGTATTCGATGGAGGTTGAGGAGGTCTGCCCCTATGAGGGTTCCCAGGGTTCCGCCTATGTAGGCGATCCTCATGGGGTTCGAGGGGACGCCGAGCTGGTAGACGAGGAGCGTTGTGAGGGCCGTTATCGTAGGCGGTATGAAGGCCGGCGTCGCTATCCCCAGGCCCCTGACGACCCTGGAGGCCCTGTGGACGACGAAGGATACGGTGAGGAGGACGATGAGGACCTTGACGTAGGCCAAGACGGGGTGGGGTTCGCCGGCAGGGATGGCGTGGAGGAGGAGGTAGAGGGAGATGAGGAGGGGGACGAGGGCCCCGCCGACGTTGAGGGCGATGACCGTCTTTCGCCAACCCATCTCGACTTGGGGGATATACCAGGTGACGCCGAAGAAGGAGACCTCCTTATAGGTGTAGACGGGCTGGGGAGACTCCAACTCGGCGATGGGGATGTTGACGAAGCTCCCCAGGAGGCTGAGGAGGAGGACGACGAGGAAGAGCTCCGGCGGCAGCCCCAGGAAGCGGATGAAGATCTCCCTGAGGAAGAGGGAGACGAGGGGCATCAACATCAACAGCCAGAGAAGGAGTATGGTGAAGTAGAGCATCGATATCGGCCGGAAGACGAGGCGCCTATAAGCCGAGGACAACCCCTCTGGAGGAGGACATCCCCCCACTTAACGCTTTCTAAAGCCTAAAGAGAAGCTCAGCGCTCCTCGTCGTCGAGGCGACGACCTCCTCAACGGGGACCTCCTTCAACTCGGCCAAAGCCCTCGCCACCAGGGGGAGAGAAGCCGGCTCCGAGGGCCGGCCACGAGACTCCACGGGGGAGTCCGTCTCCAACAGGATCCTCTCCAGAGGCGCCTCCAGGAGGGCCGCCCTATGATGCCTACTATGCTCAATGGCCGGGGTGGCCGAGATGTAGAAACCCGCATCCAGGAGCTCCTTCAGGACGTCGAGGGGGCCCGAGTACCAGTGGAAGACGGCCCTATCCGGGCCATGCTCCAACGCTAGGTCGAGGGCGTCCCTCCAGCTCCCCCGGCTGTGAATGGAGGCCGGCTTGTCGCACTCCACGGCCATCTCCAGCTGCCTCACGTAGATCTCCCTCTGTCGACGCCTCACCGCCTTGTTCTTCCTCGCCTCCCGGCTCCAGTAGTCCAAGCCGATCTCGCCGACGGCGACGCAGCGGTTTAGATGCTCCTCCACGAAGCGGAGGGTCTCCTCCACATCCTCCTCAAACCACTCGGTGGGGTGGACCCCGAGGGCGGGGTAGACGTAGCCTGGATAGGCCTCAGCCCATTTCAGGGTGAGGCGGCAGGCCCTCATATTGGCTCCGACGGCGATGATGGCGTCGACGCCGGCCTCCCGGGCCCTTTGGATGACGCCGCCCATCTCCTCAAAGTCGTCTAGATGGGCGTGGGTGTCTATCAGCCTCCTGGGCATTCACCTCCACCTCTCCAACTCCTCCTCCAACTCGGTCTCCAGTCGTCTCTCCCGCATCATATACCAGGCGAACCAGGTGATGGTGAAGAAGGGTATGACGTCGAAGCCGGGTATCAGCTCCAGGAGGGTGATGAAGCCCAGCCAGGAGAAGGCGAGAACGGCGAAGACGAGGCCGATGAAGTCGAGGACATCCCCCACGTGGGGTGCCAACAGCGGGGGGAGGAGATACTCCACGAAGTCCAGGAAGAGGCAGGCGACGAGGAGGGTCAGCTCCTCTGGGTAGAGACCCAGGAGGAGGGGGCGTCTCACCGTCTTCATCCCATCACTCTCATCGGGGTGGGGGTTGAATCGGCAGCAGGAGGTTCTCCTCGCCGGAGATTATGATAATGGAGCCCCCCCTCTCGGCGATCTCCCTCAGCGTCTCCAGGTAGAGGTAGAGGCTAGTCAACTCCACCACATCCATCCCCTCCTCGGCGGCTATGATCTCGATCGCCCTCCGGGTGGCGTTGGCCACGATGAGCCTGGAGGTGGCGAAGCCCTGCGCCTCGATGATCTGAGACGCCGCCGACGCATTCGCCAAGACCAGCATCCTCGTCCGGTTATACTCAGCCGCTATGGAGAGCTGCTCAGCCGCCAGCTTCGCCTCTATGGCCTTGACGAAGGCGT
>LUCA01000021.1 GCA_001593875.1 Candidatus Bathyarchaeota archaeon B23 | reverse complement strand
CTCCACCCCCTCTCCACCAGCTTGGCGACGTTGCTCTCCAGGGGAACCCCGAGGGAGTCGGCCACCGGCTCGCATTTGGCTCTGAGGAGGAAGAGGGTGGGCGAAGGGGCTGGATGCTCCGTCAACGTCTCCCAGTTCGCCATCCCCTTCGAGACGACGACGTCCGCCGAGAAGAAGGCCTCCCTGAACTCCTCGGAGGCCTCCGAGAGGTCGATGCCTATGGCGTCGACGCCGGTGGTGATCACCTCGTCGGCGTCCTCCACCATCCCCACGGCCTCCGCATCCTCCAGGGTGGCGTCGTTGAGGCAGGGGCCTCCCTTGACGGCCACCGTCACTCGGCATCCCAGGGAGCGGAGCTCCCTCACCAGCAGCCTGTCGAAGGCGATCTCTCCGGCGTTGTCCGTCAATAGCAGCACCTCCACCTGGGGGGCCAGAAGCCCCCTGAAGTCGTCGGTGTCGTCGATGTGGAGGGGCTCCTCCCTCAGCCTCCCCAGGGCCTCCTCTACGTCGTGGCTGTGCCCTGGGACGTCGTACTCCACGATGTTGCCTAGGCAGGCGATCCTGCAGGCCTCCCTCAGCCTCTCCCCAGGCTCGGCCTCCTCGATGAGCCTCTCCACCTTGGGCAGCAGTCGGAGGGCGAGTTGGTTGGCCCTCCTCTTCTCCTCCCTATAGGGGTCTCGGCAGCCCGTCACCCTCTTGATGACCCTATCCCTCTGGGTTCCCAGGTGGGATGGGACGGCGTCGACTGTGAAGCATCTCTCCATCAACGCCAGGAGCTCCCTCATCGCCTCGAAGCGGAGCCTCTCATCCTCCGTCGCCCTGAGAATCTCCTTATAGCCCCTGTGGAGGAGGCAGTAGCCGCAGTGGGCCTTGACCTTCATCTGGGCATCATAGGGGAGGGGCCGGACGCCTTTAAAAAGATGTTATCTCAGGGCCGGTATGAGGGCTCCCCTCTCCACCAGTAGCAGGGTGAGGGCTCGGGCTCTAGGCCTCCCCACGGCTTCCAGCTCCTCCTCCGAGATGGAGTGGAGCTCCATCAGCCTCCTCAGCTTCCCCTCATCCACCTCCAACACCTCGTCGTCCCCCTCCCCCAGCAGCCTTGAAGCCCTCTCATAGGCCTCTAGGCCCTCTTCCTCGTCCTCCGTCAAGAGGACGAGGGCGATCCGCTCGGTTTGAGGGGTGAGGCCGACGAGTTCTATGGCCTCCGCTATCTGGTCACGGCAGGAGGCGTATAGGAGGAGCTCGACGGCGAGGTTTCTGGCGACGTTGTAGCCCGACTGGAAGGCCCTGACGGCGTTGGCGGCTGAGAGGTAGAGGTGTTCCCAGCCGGCCACCCTGTCGGCGTCGAGGAGCTGGGCGATGTGGGGGGAGGCCGCCTCCCCCACGCCCTTGATGAGGGCCTCGACATCCAGGGACTCCGCCCTGAAGCCTCCTACCAGGATGTGCCACGGTGAACTCTTCACCGCCGCCCTATGAACCAAGGAGGCCACCCCTCCTCAGGGCCTCAGCCACCTCCACCACCCTCCTACCCAGGAGCCTGGCCTCCTCCACGGCGTGGCTGTCCTCCCCAGCCCTCCTCCAGCCCTCGTCGCCCTGTAGTGTGGCGATGGGGAGCCATCCCTCGGTCAGGGGGTCTCCGAGGCAGCCGACGGCGATCATCCCCTGGGTGAGGGCGAAGCGGAGTATGGCCCCGGCTACGTGCCCCCCCCCGCCGTGCCTCAACCCCGAGACCGAGAGGGCTGAGGCCACCCTGTTCCCCAGCTCGTGTCCAGCCATCTTCAGCGGCCTACTCCGATCCATGAGGTTCTTGAGCACCCCCGGGACCGAGCCGAAGTAGCTGGGGGCTGCGAAGAGGATGACGTCGGCCCAGAGCATCCTCTCCTTCACCGCTTCCATATCATCCACCCCATCCAGGGGGCAGTACCCCTCCCTGAGGCAGATATTACAGCCGTCGCAGGGCTCTATCCGATGATCCGAGAGCCTCAGGAGCTGGGTCTCGGCGCCGGCCTCCTCAGCCGCCTCCAAGGCCGCCCTCAGGAGGGCCTCCGTGTTCTTACCCCCCCTAGGCGAACCCGAGATTCCCAACACCCTGACCAAGGTTGATCAAGTGATTTGGAGACCCCACCTCTAAAGCTGTTTCCCTAAACAATTAGCGGTCTATAAAACCTAAACCTTAAATAGATGGGCCACCCCCTCACCATGAGATGAGACGTAGAGGCCTCCTCACCGCCCTCGTAGCAGCGATAATCGCCGCCATCGGCAGACTCCTCTCCCAGGTCAGCTTCGACGTGATGATCCTCGGCTACACCGCGATCGGGGTCATGGCGGGAGTAGCCGGCAGCCTCCTCAAGTCTCAAGGCTAGATGACGAAGCGCTCCCGCTCGGTCCTACGCCTCTGGATGCTGAGGTCCGCCACCCTGAAGCGGCTTCCGTCGAAGAGCTCAGCCTCCGCCCTTCCTGCGTGGAGGGCTGCCACGATGCGTCCCAGGGCGTCGCACTTCATGATGCCGCTTCCGCTGGCCGCCCCGACGTAGATGAGACCGGGAATCGACTCGACGATGGGATGCCCATCGAAGGAGTTGACGGCGTAGTGCCCAGCCCACATGTTGACGGGCCTGAGGTCCTTGAAGAGGGGTAGATACTTCATCAGAATCGGGTAGATGTCATCTTTGTAGTATTCCAGCTCTGGTTGGGGGTCGTCCTCAAGCTCGAAGGCTCTGCCTATCTCGTCGGAGCAGCCCACCCAGACGCTCCTCTCATAGGGCTCGGCCTTGAGGTATAGATTGGACTTTGGGAGAATGGTGAAGGGGAGGACTCGATGCTGGTTGAAGCCCTCGACGTCGAAGAGGCTGCTGAGTCTCTCGTCGCTGAGGACGAAGATCTGCCTCTTCTTCGGCCTCATGCAGGGATCAAACCCGATAGGCTCCAGCAGCTTTCCGGTCCAGGCCCCCGTCGCCACCACGTTTGTCTCGGCCTCTATGATGCCTCCATCGGTCTCGACGCCCTTCACCCTCGGCTCCTGCCAGACATGGGGCTCCCCCGGTAGCCCCAGCTCCTCGACGGCGCCGAGTAGCAGCCTCCTCGCCTCCACCCTGTAGTGGATCTCGCCTCCCAGCCTCAGGAACAGCGCCTCATAGGTCTTAACCAGGGCCTCGGCCCTGAGGCATCCGCAGTTGTGGGCGAGGAGGCCGATGTCGATGGGCGGCAGCCCCATGAGCTCCGCCTCCTCATCCCCCTCGAAGCGGGTCACCAGCCCTGGTATCATCCTTTCCAGCTCCTCACGTTGATAGAGGGTCAGCCTAACCCCGTCCCGCTCCATATCCCGGATGGCTTCCCGCACCCTGTCGAACTGCTGCTGGCTGAGGAGCCAGAGGTATCCGGTGAAGGCGAGCCTGAGGTTGTAGCCCCGCTGTTCCAGGTGTTTGAAGAATTCGATGGAGGAGGCAGCCAGAGCCCTGTTGGTCTCGGAGGTGAAGGCATCTCTGAAGACGGCCTCGCTCTTGGCCGTGTTTCCCTCGCCGGGCCCCCTAAGCCTCTCGATGACCACAACCCGTCTTCCAGGGTTCTCAGCCTTCAGGTGGTAAGCCGAGCTTAGGCCGAGGATCCCGGCGCCCACAACCAGGATGTCGCAGCGCATCTCTGAGAGAGTAAGAGGCAACTCCTATAACCCGTTTTCCTCGGGCTACCGCTTCAAGAGCCTCCTCTCCAGCTTAGCCAGCTCAGGGTGGAGACACCTCCCCTCGTCGAGGATCTGCTCCCCATCCAGCCAGATCGAAGAGTTGAGGCAGATGCCGTCGCAGTGAGAGGCCGCCGGCCGGCCGTAGTAGCTGCCGACGCCCCACTCGGTGCACCCCCAGACCCGTTCATCCTCGACGATGTTCCCCGTCAGCCTCGCCCCCGGGTTGAAGCCGTAGCAGATGTGGGCGATCCTGAACATATTCGGGTCGTCGAAGCCTCTAAGCCACGCCTCGAACTCCCTCGCCTCCTTTCCCCCCTCTATCTCGACGATCTCTCCCCCCTCGACGATGAGGGTGACGGGCTCCCTCAACAGCCCTAGTGGGGGGACGAGGGAGCCGTCGAAGACGATGCGGCCGTTGATGGACTCGTAGATCGGCGCCCACCCGATCTGGCCCGCCATCATGTGGGAGCCGGGCCTGTCGGCGTAGCCCAATCGACAACGCACCTTCAGCCCCGGGGGATTCTCGAAGGAGACGTCGCAGCCGGCCGGCGTCGTGACCCTCATCTCCCGGGCTCCCTCCGTCAGCTCCGCCACCCTCCTCAGGAATCGGCTGAGGGCCTCGTAGTCGATGCGCCCTACGCATCGGATCATCATCTCGACGTTCATCCCGACGAGGCAGAGATGCCTAAGCCGGGGGTTCTCCCTCATCGCCCTCTCATGGGCCGTGGAGTAGAGGAGCCATTGATTGTTGAACTCCACCCAGGCGTCCGCCCCCTTGAGGGCGCCGACGAGCGACTCCAGAGGAAGCATCGGGTCGGCGGCCCTGCCGACGCCCAGCGGCGAGGCCGTCCAGACCACCATGGGCTTGGCTCCGCAGGAGAAGGCGGCTCTGGCGGTGGCCTCCACCACCCTCCCATCCGACTCCGTGTCGGCGGTGATGACGAGCGTCTCACCAGGCCTCAACCTCAGGAGCTCCCCCACCAAGATGTCGGCCGCCCTACCCAGCTCGAACTCGTAGAGCTCCATCTCCCCCAGCCCTAAGAGGGTCGTCAACCCTTAAAATGGTGGGTGCCCATCTAAACTGATGATCAAGGCGATCCAGCACACCCTGCTGGGCCTCTTCAGGATAGTTAGATCCTTCCTCCTCCTCGATGAGGGTGAAGCCGTCGCCGTCGACGCCGGCCACTCCAGGGGGTGCGCCAAGAGGATCATCGAGGCCCTGAGGGAGGCGGGCCTCGCTCCCGGGGACTTGAGGCTCTGCATCCTCACCCATAGGCACTGGGATCACAGCGGCGGCGTCGGGGCTTTGAAGGAGATGACGGGTTGTGAGGTGGCGATCCACGGCGGCGACGCCGGGGTGCTGGGAGGCGTCGTGGATCGTAGGCTGAGGGATGGGGAGCTCATCCCCCTCTGCGGCGGTATAAGGGTGATCCATGTCCCAGGGCATACGCCTGGGAATATCTGCCTCCTCTACGGCGACGCCTTGATCACGGGGGACACCCTCATCGGCGGTAGACGGGGCCTGAAGCCTCCGGCCTCCATCTCCTGCGACGACTATGGAGAGGCCCTTAGGAGCCTGGAGAGGTTGAGTGGGTTGGACTTCGAGGCGGTCTATGTCAGCCATGGATGGGATAGGCTCAGGGGCGGAAGGGAGGCGGTGTTGGAGCTGTTGGATCGCCTCAGATCAACTTCATAAAGCCATGGGGCTAAGCGTTATCGAGATGTTGAGGCAGGTCTTGGAGATATACGAGCTGTTAGACGGCCCAGACGCCTCGGGGGAGAGCGTCGAGGAGCTCCTGAGGTCGAGGGGGTTGGAGGAGATAGAGGTTCAACGCATCGAGGGTGAGCGGGGCGAGACGGACTTCGTGAAGATAAGGATAGCGGGGATGGAGGGGAAGACCTCCGGTGGGGCGGCTCCAACGCTGGGAGTCATAGGGAGGTTGGGCGGCGTCGGAGCTAGGCCGGAGCTCATCGGCATCGTCTCGGACGCCGATGGGGCCATCACGGCCCTCTCCGTCGCCCTGAAGCTGGCCGATATGGCTCGGAGGGGTGAGAGGCTGCGGGGTGATGTCATCGTCTCAACGCACATCTGCCCCAAGGCCCCCATCTGGCCCCATAGGCCCGTCCCCTTCATGGGCTCCCCCATCGGCATCTCGAGGATGCTGAGCCTGGAGGTAGATGGGGAGATGGATGCCATCCTCTCCATAGATGCGACGAAGGCGAATAGGGTGGTGAAGTGGAGGGGCTTCGCCATCACGCCGACGGTGAAGGAGGGGTGGATACTGAAGGTGAGCGACGACCTCCTGGGCGTCATGGAGCGGGTGACCGGCCGCATACCACGGGTCTGCCCCATCACAACCCAGGACATCACCCCCTACGGCAACGAGTTGGACCACATAAACAGCATGCTCCAACCCTCGACGGTGACCACGGCCCCCGTCGTCGGCGTCGCCCTCACCACCGAGGTCCCCGTCGCCGGATGCGCCACGGGCGCCAACCACGTCATCGACCTAGATGAGGCGGCCCGCTTCGCCCTGGAGGTGGCGAAGGACTACGGCAGAGGCCTCTGCCGCTTCTACGACGAGGAGGAGTGGGCCATCATCATCAAACGCTATGGGCCTTTGAAGCTGCTTCAAACACTTGGACGGGGAGTAGCTTAGGCCTCGCTGAAGGGCGCCGCTTGCTTCATCCTCATCGCCATCCTCCAAGATATGATTAGAGGAGGCAGTGAGGGGGGTAGAAGCCATATCTCAGACCTTGAGATATCCTCCATCCAGCTCCACTCCTCCCCGACGATGAGTGAGTCGAGGCCATTAGCCCCAGCTATTAGGAGGTAGAGGACGGCGAATACGGCTGATAGGAGGGTGGCCACCAATAGATAGCCGATCGACTCATACCTCCTCCAGGATGTTGTTGAGGCGATGTATAGTAGGCCTATGACCATGGCTGATAGGCCTCCGAATATATCTTGAGGTATCCATGGAGACATCCACCATGGAGAGGAGCCTCCAAAATATGAGATTAAGCCGGATAGGAACTCTATTAGGCCTATGGCAAGGTAGAGGACTCCGAGAACACCAGCGTATAGGGCTACCCCTCTACTAAGCCTTAAAGCTTCAGCCAACTCCCATCAAACCTCCAATCGTAACTATGAGGAGGGCGATGAGGTATGCGAGCGCCAATCCATAGATTACTGTGAAGAGGGTCCACTTGATGGAGTTCGTCTCCCTGTAGATTATGCCGACGGTTGCTACGCATGGTATGTATATGAGGGTGAAGGCCATGAAGGCGAAGCCTGTGAGGGGGGTGAAAATCCCCTCTTCGACGATGATCCTCTGAATCTCCCCCATCCCAGCTTCCTCCCCAAGGCCGAAGAAGATGGCGAAGGTTCCAACGACGATCTCCTTCGCTATGAATCCGAAGAATAGGGCGACGGCCCCCCTCCAATCGAAGCCTAAGGGCCTGAATAGGGGTTCAAGCAATCTACCCAGGGTTGCGATGTAGGACTGATCCAAAGGTGCACCCCATGGATGGGAGGAGAGGAGCCAGACGACGATTATCCCCAGGAATATGATCGTCCCAGCCTTCTTGAGGAAGAGGATCCCCCTCTCATACATATGTGCGAGGGTGCTTCTCATGGTGGGCCTAGCATAGCTTGGCAGCTCGAGGATGAATGGGGCACGTCTCCCCCTAAAGTATGGTATTAAGGCTTTGAAGATTAGAGCTATCAAGAGCGCTAATATCATGCTGAGGAGATACATGGTGAAGACGCCCATCGAGGCGTATGCCCCTAAAACGGCTCCAGCTATCAAGACATAGATGGGGAGGCGGGCGCTACATGTGATAAGGGGATTCACAAGGATCGTTAATATCCTATCCCTCTCCGAGGGTATGGTTCTCGCAGCCATGACTCCTGGTATGTTACATCCAAATCCCAGGAGGAGGGGGATGAAAGATCTCCCCTGTAGACCGAAGGGGTGTAGAGCCTTATCCACGACGAAGGCGGCTCTGGCGAGATATCCACTATCCTCCAGGAGGGATAGGCCGAAGAATAGGAAGAAGATCGGGGGGATGAAGACCAGCACCCCTCCAAGGCCTCCACAGATGCCGTCCGCTACAAACGTCGACCACCACTCATTCCCGATGAGGGATGAGGCGAACTCTCCAAGCCTTGAGAAGGCGATGTCTATGAGGTCTGAGAGGAAGGCTGAGACGTCGAAGGTGAATCTGAAGAGGGCCCACCAAAGAGCTAGGAATATCGGTATGCCTAGATATCTATCGAGGAAGGCCTTATCTAGGAGGTCTGAGAGGGTGAGGGGTCTCACACCCTTAAATACCTTTGAGAGTATCTCACCTATCACCCTATACCTCTCCTCAGCCATCTCAACCTCAGGCTCCTCCCCTAAAACCTCCCTAACGCTCATCCAATCACCTCCCTCAGCTCCTCCATGAGGCCAAGCTCCTTGACGAGTCTCATCACCTCCTCGTCTCCCTCGATGATCTTTATTGCCATCCACCTGACGGGATACTTCTTGCTGAGGTTCTCATCCCTCCTCGATATCTCCCCGATTCTCTCGATGAGATTCTCGATATCCTCCCTATATCTCACCTTGGCTTTTACTCCTCTCTTAGATGTCTCAACTATGGCATCCTTAAGCTCCTCCATCCCCCTCTTTATCGTGGCGATCGTTGGGACAACTGGGACGCCGAGGAGCTCCGAGAGCCCCTTGATGTCTATCTCATATCCTAAGCTCTCGGAGATGTCGCTCTTATTGAGGGCGACTAGGAGGTTCGCCTCAAGCTCCAGGAGCTGTAATGTTAGGTA
>LUCA01000020.1 GCA_001593875.1 Candidatus Bathyarchaeota archaeon B23 | reverse complement strand
CAGCCACTCCCCCGGGGCGAACTCCAGGGTTCTCTCCAGCATCCCCCTATCGATCATGAAGGTGTTGCTGATCAACCCCCTGTCGTAGGGCCTGGGGAGGGTGGAGATGAAGTAGGTGTGGAGCTGCTGGAGGGCGTTGGTGTTGAGGTAGTCCCCCTGGGGAAAGGCTTCGGTTGACGATGCGGTATCTCCCATAGAGGAGGTCATGGTGGCGTTCACCACCACCTCATGCTGAGGGCGTATCTCGAGGTGTCCTCCCCCTCCTGGGGTTTCCGGAAGATGAAGAGGTGTTCATGGCTTATCAACAGGAAGTCGGTCCAGTAGCGTCTGCCTCTAGGCCTCTCAACCCAGCATCCCTCCGCAGCCCTAACGAGCCCCATCCACTTCTCCCTGCTCCGCCTCATCCTCCACTGGCATTTGATGACGTCCTCCCTCAGGATGAAGCCGGCGTCCAGGAATTGCTGCATCACCCTGAAGGCTATGGGGATGTAGTGTCTACGCCTCCTGGTGTCGCCCACTAGGATGGCGCAGAAGCGTCCAGGCCTCAGCACCCTGAAGCTCTCGGCGGCGATATCCCTCATCGCCCTGAGGTATTTCTCCAGGCTTGAGGATCTGGAGAGGTCTCCTTTGGCTCTGCCCCTGGAGTAGGGGATGATGTCGGCGTAGGGGGGGTGGGTGGCCACGAGGTCTATGGATTCGTCCTCGACGAGGTTTAGGTTCCTGGCGTCCCCCTGGTAGACCCTGATCTCGGGCTCCCCCAGGCCCTCGGGCCTGTAGGCGAAGTTGAGCCTGTCGAGGGTGAGCATGAGGGCTTCGTAGTTGATGTCTACGCCTATGGCGTTCCTGCCCAGGAGCTTACACTCTATGAGGGTGGTCCCCCCGCCGCACATCTGATCCAGCACCCACTCACCGGGTCTGCTGTATCTGATGAGGAGGTTCCTCACCAGCTGGGGGGGCCAGTTCCCCCGGTAGTCCCCCCTATGGGTCGCCCACCTCCCCCTGCTGGGGAAGGACCAGACGGTGGTGGTCTCCAGGGAGAACTCTCCGGGTTGATACTTCTCGATCTCATGTCTCGATCCGATCTCGATCTCCGAGTTCTCTATCGAGACGGCTCCATGTTCCCTTATGAAGTCTAAATAATCCTCCTTTGTTATAGGCTTCATAGGGATGAAGGTCGATCTCTTCCTATCAGGCATCGATATGCACTATGACTTATTCTCTTTAAATCTATCCTCTAGGAACTCCCTCAGCCTCCTCAGGGAGGCCTCCCCATAGGGGTTGGGGGCTGAGAGAGCCCAGAACCGCCTCCCGGAGCCCTCGCAGACCTCTCGACATCGCCTCTCCACCATCTCATCGAGGACCCCCTCCCCCCTGTAGAGGATGACGGCCTCGTAGGGTTTCCCCCCAACGTATCCAGCCACCTCCTCCGCCGTCCAACGGAGAGTCTCCAGGTCCAGGGGCTCGGAGACCTCGATCTGGGAGAGGGGGTAGGTCTCGGAGAGCTCCGGCGGGACCACGCCGAGGGGAGGGGCGTAGAAGCAGAGATGAAGCCCCTGGAAACCCTCTAACCCCTCCCCCAGCCGCCTGTATCCCCTAGACCTGATGTAGGGCCTCTCCCTCGGCGCCGGGGCCAGGAGGAGGGTTGAGGCCCCTTGAGGAGGCCTGTAGTTCTGATCCATCCTCCTCCTATGCCTCACCAGCTCAGGTCTGGAGAGGTCGTGGTGGTCGAAGTAGAAGAGGCCCCTCATCTTGTGGGTGGGGCTCCACCTCTCCAGCGCCTCCCCGTATCCAGCGAGCCTCCTGAAGGCCGAGGCCAACGCCGGATGGCCTCTGCTCCTCGCCTCCAGGAGCTCCCAGAGGCCTCCCTCCGAGATGGCCTGCTTCACCGTCTCCACCTCCGCCATGCAGACGTGGAGGTTGTGCTCCGCCAGCAGCCTCACCCTCTCGAACTTCAGCATCTCCCTCAGCTCCTCGGCCTCATATCTGCGGCAGATGGGGCAGGGGCAGGGGAGATGCCTCAGCTCCTGGAGCTTCAGGGTGCCCCTCGGGGTGAGGTAGCGGCCCTCCCTGGCGTAGAGGGCGTAGGCGGCGGAGTCGAAGAGGTCGCAGCCCATGGCGACGGCCAGGGCGAACATCATGGGGTGCCCCGCCCCGAAGAGGTGGAGGGGCTTACTCGGCGGCAGGTTCAGCTTCGCCGTCATCACCATCTCGACGAGGGTTGGGAAGAGGTATTGCTCCATCACCTTCGTCGGGCTGCCTAGGGCGTAGATGTCGTAGGGGAGCTGGCTCATGCTTCTGGCCGAACGCTCCACGAGGTCCAGGTGGTTTCCACCCTGCACAGGCCCCATCCAGAGGGCTTCGCTGTCGGCGATGAGGGGGAGGGCGTCCTCAGCCCTCCTCAAGGTCTCCCTCACCGTCCACTCGGCCCTCTCCCTCGAGGTCTCCCAGCCGGTGGGGACGTCGAGTATCACCGCTATATCCGACCCGATCCGCCTCTGGAACTCGACCATCTCCAGGGGGTCGGCCTCCAAATCCCCGTAGACGAGTATCTGATACCCCCCCGAGTCGGTGGCGACGACGCCGTCGTACTCCAACAATCTATGGACCTCCAGCTCCGGCTGATCTCCCAGCCTTCTCTTGATGATGTAGGCGTTGGTGATGAGGGCCTCACAGCCGAACTCCTCCAGCATCCTCCTGGGCGGGATGGGCTGGCTCAGGGGGTTGACGACGGGTAGGAAGAGGGGGGTCTCGACGACGCCCCTCCTGGTTCTCAACCTCCCTATTCGGCCCAGTAGGTCCCTCTCGACGACCTCGAAGGACATCCCGGGAGGGGATGTTCTCCGGGGCTATATTCGTCTTGTGTCAAAAGAAGGGTGGGATCACTTCATCTCCCTAACGAACTCGTCGTAGACCCTCTTCACCCTCTCGGCGGCGGGCCCGCTGCCCTCGACGACGCCCGTCTCATCGACCCTGATCTTGTCCATGACGACGATGACTCCGGCCTCTGGGAAGAGCCTCACCATGTTTGGGAAGACCCTCTCCAGGCGCTCGGCGAGGGCTTCGAGGTTGAAGGGGCGCTCCGAGGCGAGTATCCTGGAGATGGTGGGGCCGTAGATGAAGACCCTGTGGAGGTTCTCCCCCCTCTCCCCCTTCACGTCGCCGAGGCAGAGGCTGAGGGTGCCGGTGTCGAAGCCCAGCAGCTTCCCCTCCACCACCCTCCCCTTCACATCCTCCACCTGTACGACCTTGTTGACCAGATGCCCCAGCTCCTCGAAGAATCTCCTGCTCGCCACCGCCATCTCTGATCCCAAATGAGTGTGGGGGGTGGGCTATAAAAATGGAGGCCCCCGTCTTCACTCCAGAAGGCTTCTCGCCGCCTCCGTGGTGTAGTATTTGCCGTCGGCGAAGCTCAGAGCCTTCACCAGCTTCAGGTTCTTCAGGATGTCGAAGAGGTGGTCCCTCTTGATCCCCGCCCTCATTATCTCCCTCCAAGTTCGGGGTTCACAGCAGTAGGATAGGAGCTTCTTATAATCCTCATTCTCCAGGTACTTCCTCAGCTGGGTCAGTTCCTCCTCATTCATGCCGGAACACTAAAACGAGCTTTCTCTCTTATGTCTCTTATATCTATTTCGTTCCCTCCTCGCCTCCCTCCGCTTGAACTCCTGTATTATGGCGACGGCGTCCCCGGGTCTGTGGGCCCTGGCGAGGGGTATGAGGGTGCTGACCCTCATCCTCCCGCCGCAGTGGGGGCAGGTCCGGGTCTTATGCCTCGTATCGGCCAGCAACAGCCCTCCACATCGGGGGCATCTAACGATGAGATACATCCTCCAGCCACTCCATCAGCTCCCTGGCCTGGGGCATATCCAGCCAGTCGACGACTCCAACCCTGTTGGGGCATTCCCCCCTCAGCACCTCCTCCATCTCCTCCACCACCTCCAGGGGCGTCCTATCGGTGGTGTCCACCTCATGCACCCTCTCGGCTCCGTGGAGCTCTAGGGCCTCGGAGAGGCAGACGTCGAGGAGCTCGGCCTCCACGTTCTCCCCCACCTTCTCGGCCCTGTAGCCCCTCCCCTCCAGCTCCTCCCTGAGCCTCCAGGGAGCCCTCCTGAGGACGAAGACCCAGGAGCCCCTTGGGGCGACGTCGTGGGCGTAGTGGCCCTCGACGACGACCCTGCCAGCTCCCTCCAACATCCTCGCCATCTCCCCCCTCAGGGCCTCCAGGTCTACGATGGCTGTCCCCCTCCCCCCATCCCACTCCTCCGCCAGCCCCCTCTCGACGGCGAAGCTGGAGAGGTCGATGTGGAGAGCCCCCAACCTCTCAGCCAGCAGGCGGGCGATGGTCGTCTTCCCCACCCCCGGGGAGCCCGTGACGGCGACGATGAGCCTACCGGGGGGCTTCACACCATCCCTATCGACCCTGAATTTAAAAGGCTTCGAGCCTTATTACCGCCCTCCAAACCTCTCCCAACAGGATTTAAATAGCCTCTAGGGATAGAGGCGGCTGCGTGGTGCTGGAGATATGAGATACTCCGTAAAGCTTGTGGAGGAGGGGATCTTCCTCGCCAAGTCGTCGGATGGACGCCTCCTCACCATCGACACTCGAAGCCTGGAGGAGCGGCGGGGCTTCTCCCCCATGGAGCTACTGCTCCTGGCGTCGGCGGGATGCACCGCCGTCGATGTGACCCATCTACTGAGGAGGATGAGGCAGAGCTTCGACGCCCTCGAGGTGGAGGTCGAGGGCGAGAGGAGGGAGGAGTATCCGAGGATCTATAGCCGGGTGGAGCTGATCTACAGGGTGAGGGGCGACGTGGACCCAGATCGGGTGAGGAGGGCTGTGGAGCTCAGCCTCGAGAGGTATTGCAGCGCCTCCATCACCCTCAGGAGAGCCGGGGCGGAGCTGAGCCACCGGATCGAGGTGGAGGCCCCTTGAGGCTACGGGGTGATATACTCTATCCTTATCTGAAGCTCCCTTGAGACCTCTATGCCGTATCGTTCCTCGATCCTCGTGATCTCGGGGTTCTCCTCGAAGCCCTCCACCACGGCGGGGAGGTCGGAGGAGATGATCTCATAGGTCATCTGGATTCGCTCCTCCAGGGTTAGGTCGGGGTGGCTTTGGGATACGTAGCGGTAGGTGGAGTAGGTCTTGTTCATCACGTAGACCTGGAGGGCGTTCCCCAGCAGGTCCCCTATGAGGCTGTGCCCCCTACGCTTCGGGTAGAGCCAGGGATACCTGTAGGTCTCATTCTCCTCCACCCTGTAGGCCTCGATGAAGCGGTCGACGTCCACAACCCTGTATCGGCCGTCGATGGAGATGATGGGGACCTCCAAACCCTCGTAGGGGCTTCTGCCGCTGAGGACGTCGCGTATGTAGTCGTAGAGGCTGAAGGTCTTGAAGCCCTCCTTGGTGAGCAGCGACCAGAGGAGGAGGCGCCCCCCCTCATCCGTCGCCAGGGGGAGGATGACGGTGGTCCTAAGCTCATACTCCCTCGGCCTCAACTTGAACTTGTAGTGGACGTAGAAGGGCTTTGGGGGGTGCCAGTAGAATCTGCCGAGGGGCGTCGAGAGGAGGGCCCTATCCTCGTAGTGGAGGGTCTCCACCCCGCTCTCAGGTAGAACCCTGTAGATGAAGAGGATGAGTTCGTCGATGCTCCTCACCCTCTTCGGGTCGTATCTGAGGACGACGGCGACCTCCCCTCGGCCGAGGAGTAGCAGCCCCGTCAGGGCGTAGACGGCCAACAGGAGGGCGACGCCCGCCGCCGCTCCCCTGGCTCCCCTCAACCCCTCACCTCCCTCATCCACCTCCGTAGGGCGCTATCCCTCCTGAGCACCCTCCTCTCCCTGCTCAGCCTGTAGAAGGAGGTCTTGAGGCGGTGGTAGTAGTCAACGAGGGGCTCCAGGCCGTAGTAGCTCGCCAGCCTCTGCATCTCCCCCAGGCTCCTGGTCAGCCTCCTACAGGCCTCAAGCCTCTCCTCGAGGGTGGGGGAGGTGAGGGCTGAGAGGCTCCTCCTGGCCTCCTCCACCAGCCCCCTGGAGTGCTCCCTGAAATCCGAGAGGGCCCCGCTCTCGGCGACCTCCACCTCCCCCTCGAGGAGGCCCCTAAGCCATCTGGCGATGCCCTCCTCCCTCTTCGCCTCCCGGGCCACGAATCTATGGGTGAGGAGGAAGGCGAGGAGGAGGGGGGAGAGGCCGAGGGTGAAGCCCAGGGCGGTGGTGAAGGGGATGGCTATGGGATCGAGGATCACCTCCACCAGCTCCCTGCTGAGGAAGAGGTATCGGCTGAGGTGGTAGGCGAGGGGGAGGTAGGCCGCCTTGAAGAGGGGCTCGAAGGCGTAGAGGGAGGCGGCGGCGCCGCAGAACCTCAGGAACCAGGCCCAATCCATCCTGCTCCCGGACCTCTCCTCATACCTCCTGCAGAGCCCCTCCTCGAACCTCCTCAGCGTCTCTCTCCCGTCGACGCCCTCGGGGACGTGGAGGAGGCGCCTGACCGGCATATCCCTCCGCCGCTCGTCGAAGGCCCTCCTCAGCTGGTGTAGGCTGTAGCCTATGGTCTCACCCTCGCCTAGGGGGTCCTCGATGAGGTAGTAGCTGATCTCGCCTCTAGCCTCCATCGCCGATCCCCAGGATCTTCAGTATGCCCCCCTCGACGAAGGCGAGGTTCTCCCCCACCCTCTCGTCGAGGGGGTTCTGGAAGGTCTCGGTGGTGTAGCTCAGCGTCCCGAATCGGTGGTGGAGCCAGGCGGGGCAGACCCTTATATCCAGCTTGAAGAGCAGCGGGCCGTCGATGGTTCTGCCCTCGTCGATGGAGATGAGCTGGGGGGGCCACTCGGGTGAGGGCTTGTCCAGGAGCTTCTGATACTCCCCCCTATAGACCTTGAAGCCCCTCTCGGCGACGTGCCTCATCATCGCCTCCCCCACCTCGAACTCCGGTATCTCGGCCAGCAGCGTCTTCACATACTCCAGGCCCAGGAGCCCCCTCAACATCCGCCTCCCCGAGAGATATCTGGCCAGCCTGTTCTCGGGGCGCTTCATCATCTCCTCCAGGCGGTCCCGGGTCTCGGGGGGGATGTAGAAGTCCTCTATGGAGAGGATGCCAGCCCCCTTGTAGACGAGGTCAGCCATCTTCCCTATGGTCTCATGGAGGTCGACGGCGAAGGTCGGCCTATACTCCTCCAGATACTCCTGCATCGCCGCTATCCGGGGGGACTTGACGTTGTCCCCCCAGACGACGTTGGGGTCCCTAAACCTGACGGCGTACTCCAGCAGCCGAAGGGGGTGGAGGCCTCCCCTATTGAGCAGCCGTAGGGCCGTGAGGGCGGCCTCGCCCTGGAGGGTGTAGGGCCCCCCCTGGGGGGGCCAGTGCTCCTCTCTCCCGGCCATGTCGACGCCTATCCAGGCCCTCATGCTGTAGCCCTCGGGGTCGTCGACGGGCATGAAGGAGATGCGGCTTCGGCTGAGCACCTCATCGGTGTATCTCCCCTCCTCCTCCAGGCTCCTCATCATCTGGAGGATGGCGAGGGGGCCGGCTGGCTCCCTCCCGTGGCATCCGCCCTTGATTAGGATCCTCGCCTCCTCGCCGTCGCCGACCTCATAGGCCTTCACCTCGTAGCCCCTCTCCCCCTCGTAGACCGTGATCCCCTCAGCCCCTATCCGCTCGGCGACCCTCTCCAGCTCCTCGTGGAGTTCCCTGTAGGTGGAGAGGCGGTAGAGGTATCGAGCCTTCACGTCGAAGTCGAAGAGGTCTACGCCCTCAGCCCTCGCCCTATGGGGGGTGGGGGCCGGCCTACGGCGTCTCTCAAACCTCCTGGGCTTCCGCTCCTCGTCGTAGAGGGGGAACCCCAGGTGGGGCTCCCTATATCGCCACTCGGTGATGGGGGCGCTGAAGCAGTAGAACTCCTTCAGCTCCGGGAGCCCCAGGCGGTCGCAGGCGTGGAGGGCCTCGATGTAGGCCTCCGTCTTATCCTCAGCCTCCTCCATGATCTCCCTCAGCCTCCTCAGCCCGGGATGTTCGACGCATTCAACCCGCTCAAGGCCCTTCAGGGCCCACTCCACGCCTCTTTCAACCTCGTCGTAGTAGCCCCTGATCTCCTTGACTATCCTGCTGACGAAGTAGTTGTTTCCGAGGATGAGGTAGAGGCCGATGAGGACGTGGGCCGCCCCGCCGCTGAGGTACCCCCTGAGGAGGCCGCTCACCAGCATGGTGGGGCCGAGGAAGAGCCTAAGCCAGAGGGGGTCCAGGAGGCCGAGGTAGTAGCTTAGAAGCCTCTTCAGGACCTCGCTGATGAGCTTCTTATCCTTGTAGAAGGTGTCGAGGAGGCCCTCCCTCACCTGCCTCTCGACGCCCTCGGCCTCGCCTCCGGGCGTCAGGAGCTGGATGGTAATCTCCTCCCCCCCGGCCTCCAGCTTGGAGTACATCCCCTCGACCTCCAGGAACCAGAAGGGGTGGAGGGCTACGTAGAAGAGGTCTGGCCCCCCCTTCCTCGGGACCTTGTAGACGAGCCACCTCATGCTCTCACATCCATATTCCTCATGGGCGCCGTGATCCTGGGGACCTCCACCTTGAGGCCGAGGTAGTAGAGCCTGATCCTCCTCCAGAGGCTGGCGGGGTTGTACTTGGTGTAGAAGCTCTCCTCCTCCCGTAGCTTCCCTATCAGCCAGTCGTAGAACCTC
>LUCA01000019.1 GCA_001593875.1 Candidatus Bathyarchaeota archaeon B23 | reverse complement strand
CTGATGAGCGAACTCGGACTGGGGGAGCTCTACAGGGCGAGGGTGGAGGAGAACCTAAGCCTACTCCGCAGCCTCCCCAGACTGTTGGAGGGCTATAGGGCCGAGGCCCGTAGCAGGCTCACCGGATGGCTGAGGAGGGGGTCTCGACAGCTTTAATAGGGCCTCAGCTCCTCCCATGAGGAGGGAACCCGATGAGTGAGCGATGGGCCATAGGGATCCTGAGGGAGATGGAGCCCTCGCTGATAAGGAGGCTCGCCGCAGCCCTCCTCACCCTGAAGGACGTCATCGTCCTCGCCGGCGGAGACCCGGACTTCCCGACGCCGAGCCACATCGTGGAGGCGGCCGTCAAGGCCCTGAAGGGGGGGATGACCCACTACACGCCTACGCAGGGCATACCCCAGCTGAGGGAGGCGATCGCAGGCTACTACGAGAAGTTCGGCCTGGAGGTGGACCCCGATAGGGAGGTGATAGTCACCCCCGGCAGCCAGCAGGCCCTCTACCTCACCCTAGCCTGCACCGTCGAGCCTGGAGACGAGGTCCTCATCCCCGACCCCAGCTACCTCGTCTACGTCCCGACGGTTAGATTCCTCAGGGGTAAGCCCGTACGATTCTCCTTGAAGGCCGAGGACTTCCACCTCGACCTGGAGGAGTTGAAGGCGAAGATAACCGATAGGACGAAGATGCTCGTCCTCTGCTCCCCCAACAACCCGACGGGGACGGTTCTGACGGAGGAGGAGCTGAGGGGCGTGGCGGAGCTGGCTGAGGAGCACGACCTCCTCATCGTCTCGGATGAGATATACAGCGAGTTCATCTGGGATGGGCGGAGGCATGTGAGCATCGCCTCGCTGCCGGGGATGAGGGAGAGGACCGTCGTCATAGTCAGCTTCTCCAAGACCTTCGCCATGACGGGGTGGAGACTGGGATACCTCATCGCCGACGGAGGCCTGGTGGATCAGATGTTGAAGATACAGGGGAACATGGTCCTCTGCCCAGCCGCCCACGTCCAGGTAGCCGGCGTCGCAGCCCTCACAGGACCCTGGGAGCCGATAGAGAAGATGGCCGAGGAGTACGACAGGCGGAGGGAGTTCATGGTCAAACGCCTAAACGAGATCGAGGGGATCAACTGCCCCAAGCCTGAAGGCGCCTTCTACCTCTTCCCAGACATCTCCAAGGTCTCCAACTCCAGCGTCGAGTTCTGCCGGGGGTTGATAGAGGGAAAGCGGGTGGCCATCGTCCCCGGATCGGCCTTCGGCCTCCACGGCGAGGGGCATGTGCGAATACCCCTCGTCAAGCCCATGGAGGTCCTGGAGGAGGCGGCTGAGAGGATCGAGGCCTACATCAAGGAGTGCGGGGCCTAGCCCCAAACCCTTTTTAAAAAGCCTAAATCTATAAAGGGGCCGCCCCCTACTCTAGGTGTTCAGCCTTGTCCATGGATTGGGCTAAGGAGATGGCGAAGCTCCTCCGCTCAGGGGCGACGATGCTCAGCTACAACTGCCCCGAGTGCGGCTCCCCACTCTTCAGGTTGAAGAGCGGCGAGATATGGTGCGCCCGATGCCAGAGGAGGGTCGTCATACTCAGGGAGGGGGAGGATGAGTCAGCCGTTGTGGAGCAGGAGCTCCTATGGGATCAGCTGGAGGGGTCGATCCTCGAGAAGCTCTCCAAGCTCAGCGGACTGCTCTCAGCTGAGGAGGAGCCGAGGAGAGTCAGGGAGATCGCCGAATCCATCTCCACCCTCCTGGCATCCCTGCAGAGACTGAGAAGATTGAAGAGATGAGGACCTCATCCTAACGCCTCAACCTCTCCAGGGCGAGGTGGAGCAGCTCCCTCTGAACCTCCTCCATCGACCTCTCGGCGTCGACCCTCACCAGCTCTCCGGCCTCCGCCAGCCTCAGGTAGATCTCCCTCACTCTCCTCTGAGTCTCGTAGTCCTCATAGGCCGTGAGCCTCCTACCCCTCAGCCTCTCCACCGCCGTCTTGGGCTGGATGTCCAACAACACAGCCAAGTCGGGCTGAGGCGCAGATCGGTTCAACATCCTAATCCAGTCCACGTCGACGCCCTCAGCCCCCTGATAGGCGATGGAGGAGTGAATATAGCGCTCGGAGACGACGACGTATCCCTCCCTCAAGGCGGGCTCCACCACCCCCTCCACGTGGAGCAGCCTGTCGGCGGCGTAGAGCAGCGCCTCCACCTCAGCCGGGAAGCGCAGCCCCCTCTCGCTCCGCCCCCTCAGCAGCCTGCCGACGGGGCCGTCGGTCGGCTCACAGGTCTCCACCACCCTGTAGCCTAGACCCCTCAACCCCTCAGCCAGCAGCCTACTATGAGTCGATTTCCCGCAGCCGTCTATGCCCTCGAGGACGATGAAGAGGCCTCCCTCCCTCATCCCATAGAGAGTTTTCGGCGGTGGATAAAACATCTTTGAGCACCTTTAAAGGTTCTCGACGCCAAAGGTGCATCGGGATGAAGTGGGGGGAGATCAAGGACCCCATCCACGGCTACATAGAGCTCTCAGAGGCGGAGCGAGAGGCGTTGGATACCGGGCCGATGCAGAGGCTCAGGAGGATCAGGCAGCTGGGGGCTGCCCACCTCACCTACCCGGGGGCCGAGCACAGCCGGTTCCAACACAGCCTCGGCGTCATGCACCTCTCAGGCCTCTTCGGCGAGAGGCTCAGGGCCCTAGGCCTCATCTCTGTCGAGGAGGTCAGCCGCCTCAGGCTGGCTGGGTTGCTCCACGATGTGGGCCACGGCCCCTTCAGCCACCTCTTCGACGAGCTCCTGGAGAGGAGGGGGCTCAGCCACGAGGAGCTGGGGCGTAGGATCATCGGGGAGACCGCCGTCGCCGACGCCCTACGGGATCACGGCTTCCATCCAGGGGAGATCTCCGATCTCTCGGTGGGCCGTCTCGGCGGGGGCTTCCTCGATCAGGTGGTGGCTGGACAGTTCAGCGCCGACACCCTAGACTACCTCGTTCGGGACAGCTACTACACCGGCGTCGAGTATGGGAGGGTCGATGTGAGGAGGCTCATCGACTCCGTCGACGTCCTGGGCGACGTGCTCTCGATGGACACCACAGCCCTCTACGCCCTGGAGGCCTTCCTCATCGCCCGCTACGAGATGTTCAAGGCCGTCTACTTCCACCGAACCGTCAGGGCGGCCTCCCTGATGCTGATCAGGGCGATGGAGCTCGCCGACGAGGCCCTAGGCTTGACGGATTTCAACTCCCTGGAGGAGTATCTGAGGCTCGACGATGAGGCGGTGATGTCCCTACTCCTCAGCCTTGGAGGGGGCGGGGAGCTGGAGACGGCGAGGAGGCTGGCCTCGATGGTGAGGGGGAGGAGGCTGCTGAAATGCGCCTACGAGAGCTTCCTCCACGAGGAGGAGGCCGAAGCCCTCAGGCTGAGGGGAGAGGAGAGGGGGGAGCTGGAGGCCGAGTTGGCTGAGAGGGCCGGGGCCGACCATCGATTCCTCTACGTCGACGTCTCCACCGCCCCCTCGGTCCCCTACAACCCTGGGAGCAGGAGGCCGGAGGAGATCAGGCTCTTCACCCGGAGGGCCGACGGCTCTAGGAGAGCCGTCGACTTCAGCGAGGTCTCACCCCTAGCATCGGTGCTACTGGGGTACATCAACATCCTCAGGGTCTACTGCAGAGCTGAGGACCTAAAGCGGGTGAGGAGGGAGGCTGAGAGATTCTTCGCCGAGCCTAGATCTCCACGTAACCCTCATCGGCGTTGACCCTAACGTGATCTCCGCCTCTGATGACCTCCAGGGGGTTGACCTCGAGGTGGTCTAGGAGGGGGATGCCGGCCATGGCGCAGCCGGTGGCGATGATGACCTCGGTCTCCAGGTTGAGGATGGCGGCCGGGGCGGTCCCCCGTCGACGCATCCGGTAGAGGATATAGCAGCCGACGGTGCTCCCCTTGCCGTGGGGGAAGATGAAGACTCGGTCAACGATGCTCTCCCCCTCCAAGGGGTGTCCCCGCTCGGTTACGACGCCGGTCTCGGGGTCGACGCCGCCGTAGAAGCTGAAGGGCGTGGGGCTGATGAGGGCTTCTCCCTCGGCGTAGCCTCCGACGATGCGCCTCCCCCTAATCCTCATGGCTCACCACCCAGCAGCTCCCTTAGAGGTGCGACCCTCACCTCGAAGCCCATGGAGGAGAGGTAGTGGGCCGCCTTGAAGCTGTCCGTCGCCACCTCCCTCCACCCCATCTCCCGCAGCGGCGCCACCACCATACAGGTATCCCGGTAGACCCTCCCCCCAGCCCCCTCTATGGCCTCGACGATGCCCAGCCGTTCAGCCTTCTCGTAGACGCCTCGGCTGGTGAAGGCCCAGAGCCTCTCCCCCCCCAAGCGCTCCAAAAGCCTGGCGGCCTCCATCAGCTCCCTGAGGCTGCAGTGGGGGCAGCCGAGGCAGACGACGGGGTCCTCCAGCTCCCCATGGAAACGCTCCACCACCTCCTCTAGGCTGTCTTCCCTTACGACGATGCGCTCGAGGCCGCCGATGTGGGGGGTCATCTCCCTAGCCTCCGGGGTGAGGCCCTCGATGTGGTAGAGGGCTATGCCGCCGGAGGTGGCGATGGCGGCTGAGAGGGCCTTCAGCTGCTCTATACTCGCACTCCTCACCCCCCTTATGTAGGGGACGCTGCGGCCGGCGACCTCCCCTATGAGGTATCCCAGGGCCCCGTAGTCCAGCCTCGAGGTCAGCCGGCTCCTCACATCTACGAGGATCGTCGGCCTCCGACCCTCCTCCAACCTATAGCCGTAGAGGGGGGCCCTGCCAGTCATCGCTGAGGCTAGAGCCGTCGGCCCCGTCTCCCTGTTGGTTCTCGCCCCGAGAACCGAGTTGACGTAGGCGACGGCTGAGGACTCAGCCCAAGCCACCTGGCTCCCAGCCCTGGGCCTGTGACCTATCAGGTAGGGGGTGCAGGTGCAGGTGGCCTCGACGCCCATCCGCCTGTAGGCCTCTATCACCCTCAGCTGCCCCTCGGCGAAGGAGTTGGGGACGCCCATCTCCCTCCAACGCCTCAGATCCATGCCGGCCGGGTTCAGCGTCGCCCTTATGCGGATCCTCCCCCCCAGCTCCGCCTGCTCCTCGAGGTACTCCAACCCCGCCTCGCCGAGGTTCTTGTAGGAGACCCCTGAGACGTGGGCGCTCTCCACCTCTATGAGGCCCTCAGCCTCGAAGACCTCGCCCAGGGCGACGAGGAGGCCCATGGCTCTGGCTACGGCCTCCCCCGCCTCCCCCTCCAGCATCGCCTCCTCGATGGGGGTTAGATACATCCCAGCCTCCCCAGCAGCCTCCTCACCCTCTTCGAGAGGGGTATCTCAGCCCTCCTGAAATCCCGCTCCGGCTTCGACAGCGGCCTCGTGGCGTCCACGCCCACCTTACACCCCAGCTCCAGCCTCTGATCCGATGCGGGGTCCAGGCTTGAAACCCTGACGTGGGGCACGATCAAGAGATCCTCGTCGCCCCTGAACCTGGTGGCGATGGCCCACTCCACCTCCTCCAGGTTGTGGGGGTCGATGTCCTCGTCGACGACGACCGCATGCTTCAGACTGGGGTGGGCTGCGAAGACGGCCATCAAGACGTTCTTCGGATCCCCCTCCCTCACCTTTCTTATGCTGACGACGCAGTGGAGCCATCCGCAGCCCCCAGGCGTGAGGTTGACGCCCCTCACATGGGGCGTTATGGCTCTGACGTACTCCCATATCTCCGCCTCCCGGGGAAGCCCCATCAGTAGGCGATGCTCCATCCCCGAGGGGAGGAGGGCCTGATAGATGTAGTCCTCCCTATACATGGCGCCCACCACCTCGACGACGGGCTGCCTCCGCTCCACGTCGTAGGTCCCGGTGAGGTCGACGAAGGGCCCCTCAACGGCCTCCTCATCCACCCTCAGACGGCCCTCCAGCACGAGCTCAGCGTCGGCTGGAGCCAGGGCGTCGACGTGCTCACACTCCGTCAGCTTGAGGGCTCCACCCATCAGGGCGTTGGCGACGTCGAACTCCGAAACCCCGTAGGGGGCGGGCGTCGAGGCGGCCAGGAGGACGGCGGGGTGAAGGCCGAGGGAGATGCTAACATCGATGCTCTCCACACCCCTCTCCTTAGCTGTCTCCACTATCCGGTATAGATGCCGGGGGACGATCCTGAGGGTCAGCCTATGGTCATCCAAGACGAGGAGGCGGTGGATGGAGACGTTCTCCACCTCCCCCTCCGGGGTCTTGGCGTAGAGGACGGCGGAGGTGACGTAGGGTCCGGGATCCCCCTCGAAGTGGGTGAGGATGGGTATATCGCTCAGCCTAAGCCTCCCCACCACCTCCTTCACCGGCCCATCGCCCACCTCACACCTCCTGGGGTTCCTCACCGCCTCCAGCAGCCGTCCATAGAGGTCGGCGTCCTCCACCCCTAGAGCTGATCCTATGAGGCCTCGGCCGGCGCAGAGGCCGGCCGAGACTCGATGCCTATGGCCCTCAACCCTCTCGAAGAGGAGGGGCCTACCGTCGAGATGCCTCATGACGGCGGCGATCTCAAATCGAGGGGAGAGCTCCTCCCCTATATGTAGAAGCTCCCCCCTAGAGTCCAGCTCCTCTAGGAAGATCCTCAGATCGCTCAACTCCCCTCACCAACTCGCCGGCCAGCTCCAGGAGGGTTCTCCCGGCGGAGGCTCCGAGGGCTGGAGGGAGGTTTATGGAGACGAGGACGGTCTTCCCGTAGAGGAGGGCTAGGCGTTCACCGATCATCTGCCCCAGCATCCTATCCCTGTCGCCCAGGAGGGTGGAGGAGACGCCTCCCGGGAGCGATATGGTGAGCGTCCCCAGCTTCGGCTCCTCCCCCAGCCAGAAGAGGGCGATGACGGCGTTCCCCAGCTCCACCAGGGCAGCCCTCAGGGGACGCCCCTCGAAGAGGATCTCCGCCGTGGAGAACTCCAACCCCATTTGATAGTTTTAAGGGCGATGGGAGGTGTTAAGCATTCCCCCTCCCACTATAATCCGATGTCCCATGAGGCTGCTGGTCTTGGGCGACATCCACAGCAACCTCACAGCCCTGGAACGGGTTTTAGAGGATGCTGAAGGCTGGGACCTAGCCCTCTGCCTCGGAGACGTGGTCGGCTATGGACCGGACCCCGGGGAGTGCGTCTCCAGGGTGAGGAGGATGGAGATGAGATGCGTCGCCGGAAACCACGACGCCGCGGTGGTCTCCGGCGAGACCTGGGGCTTCAACCCCTACGCGGCGGCCGCCGTCCACATCAACAGGAGGCTCCTTGGACCGGAGGCCATCAGGTGGCTGAGGGGGCTGCCGGGGCATCTAAACCTAGAGCTGGAGAGAGTGGGCGTCGCCCTCTACCACGGCAGCCCCAGAGACCCCCTCAACGAGTATATCTTCCCCCAGGAGGCCTACGCCTGGGCTGGGAGGCTGCTGGAGATGGCTGGGGCTGACCTGCTGCTCCTGGGGCACACCCACGTCCCCTACCTGGTGGAGGTGGAGGGGGGATGCCTAGCGAATCCTGGCTCCGTCGGCCAGCCCAGGGACGGCGACCCTAGGGCGAGCTACATGCTCATCGACCTCGAGGGGGGTGAGGTCTCCATCAGCCATCGACGGGTTGAATACGACATCGACGAGGTGGCTGAGAGGATGAGGAGGATCGGGCTGCCGGAGTTCCTCGCCTCCAGGCTCTACTACGGCCATTGAGGGCCTCCGTGCCACAGCCTAACTCTTTTAGAACCTCACCCCTCCTTTCACTGAGGGATGTCTATGGGGGAGCGCCCTCCATCGGTGGAGACTCGAACCCACACAGCCCTCCACGTCCTCAAGGGAGCCGTCCAGAGGGTCCTGGGGGCGAGGTGGACGGCCAGCGTCTATGTGAAGGGCTCCCATGGACGCCTCACCGTCAGGTATCACCGGAGGCCGACCCCCGAGGAGATGGAGAGGGTGGAGGAGGAGGCCAACAGGAAGATCGAGGAGGATGCCCCGGTGGAGGAGCTGGAGATGACCCGGGAGGAGGCCGAAGCCAGGTGGGGAGACGCCATCTACGACCTCTTCCCCCTCCCGCCATCGGTGAGGAGGGTGAGGATCCTACACATCAGGGATTGGAGCGTCAACGCCTGTAGGGAGACGCATACGAGAACCACCGGGGAGATCGGGGGGATCAGGGTGAGGAGGTTCAGGTATCGCCCCTCGAGGGAGCTCCTGGAGATCTCCTTCGACGTCGTCGACGCCTGATCAGGCCCCTGGGACCTCAGATGATCCTCATCACCCGCTCCTCGTGGTAGCCCGTGATCACCCTCCGGTATCCCCTCAGGGCCTCGTCCAGCTCCTGGTCTCCGGTGTCGACGGTGAGAGCCCTGAGGTCTCTGAGCTTCGTCGGGGTGGCGATGACGAGGATGTGGTCTAGGCCGACCCCCCTGAGGACCTCGGGGCTTATGGGCTGGTTGCCCCTCCCCAGCAGTGAGCCTTGACCTCCGAGGGGTGAGAGGACTATCCACGTCTCCCCCTCCCCGACGACTCGGAGCAGGTCCTCCTCCGAGGCGTCCTTCACGATGAGACGTCCGTCTCTGACGACGTCGATGCCGAGCAGGGTCTTCTCCACGCCCAGCAGCTCAGCCACCTTCGCCACCGTCGACCCGGGCCCGAGGATGTAGTTGACGCCGGGCTTCATGGCCTCCACCACCCTGGCGGCGATGGCCTCCTTCATCAGCTCCTCATCTCCCGCCGCCACCGCCTCCTTACCGCCGAGGAGCAGAAGCGGGGCATAGGGCGTCTTCGCATATCCCCTCAGGGTGGCCGTCAGCCTCCCAGCCCTGTAGGCCTCCTCGTCGACGTCCATCACGGCCCTCTCGACGATCTGGGCCTCCCCCTCGAGGAATTTGATGAGGAGCTCCGCCGCCGCCTTGGGGGTGGGGGCGAAGACGGCGCTGAACATCTTGACCCCCGCCGGGATGCCCAGGATCGGCCTCTCCATGTCGATGGCCTCCACTATGTCGCAGGCCGTCCCATCGCCGCCGGCGAAGAGGAGGAGGCTGACGCCCAGCTCTACCATCCTCCTAGCCGCCTCCTTAGTCTCCTCAGCCGTCGTCTGCCGCCCCCGGGTTCTCCCCACGACTTGGTGGGGGAGACCTCCCTCCCTGAGGAGGTCC
>LUCA01000018.1 GCA_001593875.1 Candidatus Bathyarchaeota archaeon B23 | reverse complement strand
AGCTTCAGGAACCTCTCCTCGTGATGTCTCTCGGCGACGGCGATGGCTCTGAGGACGGCGGCGATCTCCCTGAAGCCCTCCTCCTCCGCCACCCTGGCGAACTCGGGGTACATCTCAGTATACTCGTATCGCTCCCCCTCGGCGGCGGCCTTGAGGTTCTCGGCCGTATTCCCGATCTTGCCGGCTGGATAGGAGGCTGTGATCTCCAGGAGGCCGCCCTCCAGGAACTTGAAGAGTCTCTCGGCGTGCTCCCCCTCGTTGTCGGCGGTCTCCAGGAAGATGGCGGCGATCTGCTCGTAACCCTCCTTCCTGGCTTGGGAGGAGAAGAAGGTGTATCGGTTTCTGGCCTGGGACTCCCCTGCGAAGGCTATGAGGAGGTTCCTCTCGGTCCGGGTTCCCTTTACGCTCTCCATCTTCTCTGCTTCTCGTCGGGACGATATATTCTTTTCGGATGAATTTCGACGAAAAATTAATTAATTTATCCGAAAATAGGATTGATGCGATGGATGAGCTCGACCTCAGGATCATAGAGCTGCTCCTGGAGGATGGCCGACGCCCCTACACGGAGATGGCTAAGAGGCTTGGCCTCAGCGAGTCGACGGTGAGGAAGAGGGTTCAGGCCTTAGTCAAGGAGGGGGTGATCAGACGCTTCACCGTCGAGGTGGAGCCCTCCAAGATGGGCCTGAGAACGGTCGCCATCGTCGGCGTCGACGTGGAGCCCCCAAGGCTTTTGGAGGTGGCTCAGAGGCTCTCGGAGCTGAGGGAGGCCCGATGGGTGGCCACCTCGACCGGCGACCACATGATCGTGATGGAGGTCTGGACTCGGGATGGCCGAGTCCTCACCAGGCTCATCTCCGAGAGCATAGGGCGCATCGAGGGCATTGAGAGGGTCTGCCCGGCGATAATCCTGGAGAAGCTGAAGGGTTGAGGGATTAGGGGAAGCCCAGGAGGCGTTCAGCCGCCCTATCCCGTTTGAAGACGGCGAAGTCCCTGTAGCCTAGCAGCTCGGCCTTCGTCCTCCTCCCAGAGGCGACCTGGACGATGAACCTGAAGATGCGTTCACCCACCTCTCTGATGGATTCGCCGCCCTCGATGATGATGCCGGCGTTGATGTCGATGTTATCCTCCATCCTCCTATAGGTGTCGGGGTTTCCCGTGATCTTTATGACGGGGGCTACGGCGTGGCCGACGGTTGATCCCCTGCCGGTGGTGAAGGCGACCACCTGAGCCCCAGCCGCCACCATGTGGGTCACGGAGGCTATATCCCACCCCGTCCCATCCTGAAGCCACAATCCTCCACCCCTAGGTCTCCCGAGGCCGTTCCAGCTGTTCTCCAACACCCCCTGTATAGGCCTTCTCCCGCCCTTTCTCACGGCCCCTAGGCTTTTCTCCTCGATGGTCGTCAGGCCCCCCTCTATGTTGCCCCTCGACATGTACCTGCTCTCCACCTCCATGGCCTCCAGCCTCCTCACCTGTCGGGCCACCATCTCCCTGATGGCCTCAGCCACCTCCCGGCTCACGGCCCTCCTCGCCAGATGCTCCTCGGCCCCGATCATCTCCTGCGGCTCGCTGATGATGACCGTCCCCCCCTCATCGACGAGGAGGTCCGCTGCCACCCCCACAGCGGGGTTGGCCGCCATGCCCGAGGTGGCGTCCGAACCCCCACACTCGACGGCCAAGGTGAGCTTCGAGAGGGGGAAGGCCTCCCTCCTCTGCTCCGAGGCCTCCTCCGCCATCCCCCTCAGCAGCCTCACGCCCTTCTCCACAGCTCTAAGGGTGCCGCCCTCCTCCTGGATGATGACCCTCTCCACGGGCTTCCCCGTCGGCTTCAACCCCTCCTCGATGACGTCGGCGTTCAACGTCTCGCAGCCCAGGCCGAAGATGAGGACAGCGGCCACATTCGGGTTCGATGCGACGCCGATGAGGTTGTGGGCCACCATCCAGTGGAGGCCGCAGCCATGATGCTGCGTTATGGCGACGGCCCCATCCACCTGCTCGGCGATCCTCCTCGCCGGCTCATAGCTGCAGTCTATCGGCGCCAGGACCAGCAGGTGGTTGCGGACGCCGACGGAGCCGTCGGGGCGTTCGTAGCCGTAGAACTCCGTCACGGCTTCACCCCCTCTCCGGCAGCCGGAGGCTGTCGACGTTGTGGGTGTGAGCCCACTCCCCCCGCCTTATGCCCCTAGAGGCCACTCCGATCGCCTCCCCATACTTGATGATCCTCTCCCCCCTCTCCACGTCGACGAGGGCGATCTTATGCCCGAAGGGGACGGCGTCCAAGGCCTCAACCCTATCGACGACGTAGCCCTCCTCTGAGACTATCTCCACCACCTCCCCCTGGGAGACCTCAGATAGCAGGGTGGCCACATTGTCGGCCTCCTCCATCTTCAAGGCTCTAGCCATGGTCTTAACCCCCCATCCTGGTCTCCGGTATGCCCGAGGTGGCGTCTGGGAGTATCGCCACCCTCGGATGCGGGCCATGTTCAGTCCTCAACACCTCTAAAACCTCCTCCCAATCCCTCAGCCATAGGGTCTGCCCTGGCTCGCCCAGCGTTAAGTCGAGGCTCCTCTCCCTGTAGGGGGAGTAGATGACGAGCTTCACCCCCCTCTCCAGGGGTCTACGCCCCCTGTGGGCGAGCCTGGCGGCGATGAATTTGCCGTGTCTCCCGAAGACCCAGTGGTTCACCTGCCCCTCGGGGGAGTTGGGTATGAGGACTATCGTCCCCCCCTCCCTCACCGAGGCGTAGGCCGGCCAGAGGGCTAGCCTCGCTTCGTTGGCTCTCATATAGGCGTTGGCCACCACCACATCCATCCCCTCCGGAGCCTCGGCTCTATGCCACCTCAAGGCAGCCTCCACCGCCCTCCTATGGGTCTGGATGAAGTCTCCGGCGTAGACCGCCATGGGGTCTCTATCGAGGTTGAGGACCGTGTCCACCTTGAAGTCTAGGCCAGCGATCCTCGCCCCCTCCTCGGCGTCCAGCCGCATGATGTTTCCCCGATGTTTGAGGTAGCCCGTCGATGGGTGGGGCGTCCTCCCCGGGCCGAAGCCCCCCACCTCGCCGTGGTTGTGGATGATGGTCTCGATGCCTGAGACCCCTGGGAGGATCATCTTCCCCCCGCCGCTGAAACCCATCAACCTGTGGAAGAGGACGGTTCCCACGCCGATCTTCAGGTCGCAGCTCATCACCTCGGCGTTTATGTGGAGCGGCGTCCCCCTGCTGGTCTCGCCTAGGTACTCTAGGTACTCATAGGGGTTGTGATTGTAGATCTGATACTCCGTAACCACCTCTTCCCCCAGCTTCTTGACGAAATCCCTTCGATCACGGGGGCCGTGGCTTCCAGAGGCCATGATGAATCTGATGTTGTCCCTCGGTATGCCTGCCTCCCTCAAGGCCTCCAGGATCGGGGGGAGATACTGATGGGTCTTCGTCGGCCTCGTCATGTCGTCGATTAGGATGACCGCCTCCTCCCTCCCCCTCGCCAACCTCCTCAACGGCTTTGTGCCTAGGGGATTCTCGATGGCGGCCCTGATAGCCTCCGCCGTCAGGGCCCTAACATCCTCGCAGGCCATCCGGCAACGCTTGACATCCCAATCCCCGGGGAACTCCAAGGTGGGAGGGGGCTCATCAAACCAGGGTGGACCTGGCAGGGTGAAGCTCAACCTCCTCAATCCCCGTCGCCTCTATTGGGGTCCACAGCCTAATTAACGGTTGCCCACAAAGATTTTTTAGGCTCAGGAGTATGGGGGTGCGGGATGCCCTTTGAGGAGTGAACGTGAGCTTCTGATGATCCCCGGGCCCACGATGGTCTCCCCGAGGGTGTTGAGGATCCTCTCGAAACCCGTCGTCAGCCACTGGAGCGAGGAGTTCAAGAGGGGCTTCCTAGAGGCCCTAGAGCTCACCCGGATGCTCTTCCAGACGGAGGGCCACCCCTTCATCCTCTCCGGCAGCGGCACCCTGGGCATGGAGGCCGCCATCGCCAACGTCGTCGAGAGGGGTGACCGAGTCCTCTGCGTCGAGAACGGCTTCTTCGGCGAGAGGTGGAGCGAGATCGTGGAGGCCCATGGAGGCGTCGTGGAGCATCTCACCTTCCAGTGGGGTGAGCCCATAGACCCAAGGCTGGTGGAGGAGAAGCTGTCGGAGGGCGATTATAAGGCCCTCACCGTCGAACACGTAGACACCTCCACGGGGATCGCCAACCCCCTAGAGGAGATCGGGAGGGTGGCGAGGGGGACGGACGCCGTCTGCATCGTCGACGCCGTCTGCGGCGTCGGCGGGATGCCGCTGAAGATGGATGAGTGGGGCCTCGACCTCTGCCTCACCGGAAGCCAGAAGGCCTTGGGAGCTCCACCCGGCTTGACGCTCCTCTGCCTCAATGAGAAGGCTTGGGGCGTCGTCGAGAGCCGGAGGACGCCGGTGGCCGACTACTTCGCCGACTTGAGGCGGTGGGGGCCCATCATGAAGGACCCCAGCGGCTACTTCGCCACCCCGCCTACGGGGATGGTCTTGGGTTTGTTGGAGGCTTTGAGGCTGATAGCCGAGGAGGGCCTGGAGAATCGGTGGCGGAGGCATAGGGCCTTCTCCGAGGCCTTCAGGGCTGGTTTGGGGGCCATCGGCTTGGGGTCCTTCCCAGCTGAGGGCTATGAGGCCCACACGGTCTCCGTGGTCAAGGTCCCGGAGGGCGTGGACGACGCCGAGTTGAGGAGGGTGATGAGGGAGAGGCACGGGGTCACCATAGCCGGCGGCTTGGGGAGGCTGAAGGGCAAGACCATCAGGGTGGGTCACATGGGGACGGTGACGGTGGCCGACCTGACGGCGACGATGTCCAGCCTGGAGATGGCCTTGAAGTCCCTAGGCTATGAGCTGAGATTGGGCTCGGGCGTGGGGGCCTTGGAGGAGAGGCTCCTCCCCTATCTTTCTGAATCCTAACTCACTCCAGGATAACCCTGGCGTCGACGATCTTAGCCCCCTTCTCGTAGACGAGGATCGGGTTTAGGTCTAGCTCCTTGATCTCGGGGTAGTCCATCAGCATATCCGAGGTCTTGAGGAGAATCTCGATGAGCGCCTCCCTATCGGCCTTAGGCATCCCCCTCGCCCCCTCCAGGATCTTGTAGGCCTTGATCTCCCCTATCATCTCCTCGGCGTCAGCCTGCTCTATGGGGAGGAGCCTGAAGGAGACGTCTTTTAGTATCTCGACGAAGATTCCTCCAAGGCCGAACATGATGGTGGGGCCGAAGGTGGGATCCCGGGTGGCGCCTACAATGACCTCCGTCGAGCTGGGGGCCATCTCCTGGATGAGTATCCCCTCTATCACCGCCTCCGGAACCTTGGCCTTCACGTTCCCATGTATCCGCCTATAGGCCTCCCTCACCCCCTCCTCATCCTTGAGGTTGAGGAGGACGCCTCCCACGTCGGATTTGTGGAGCACCTGAGGTGAGACCACCTTCAGGACGACGGGGAAGCCTATCCTCACGGCGGCCTCCACGGCCTCCTCCTCCGACTTGGCGACCTCGAAGCGGGTGACGGGGAGCCCGTAGAGGGCGCAGAGCCTCTTGGCCTCAGGCTCCAGGAGGAAGCTCCTCCCCTCCTCCCTCGCCTTTGAGATGATCCTCTCCGCCTCCCCCTTCATGTTGGACACCGGCTCCTATACTCCTCCCCCTCCAGGCTTTAAAGCTTAGAGGTCATCGAGAAGCTTATAATCCCCTAGTGATAGCCTCTCCCCTGGGTCTCCATGAGGAGGTTGAGCGTCTATCTCCTCTCCGTCTTCATCGCCTTCACCCTCGGCTACATCTATCTACATCGGACCTTCATGCTGATAGCGGATTGGCTCACCCCGATCCTGGGCTACTCCTTCATCGGCCTCCTAGTGGCAGCTTACCTCCTCTTCGCCGATCCCCTCAAATACCTCACCCTCTTCTCCATCTGGTTTTTTGTAGGCTTCATCTGTGGCCTCGTGGTGGGAAGGAGGTGGAGGGGGATCTCGACAGCCCTATCGGTCTACTCAACCACCTCAGCCATCTTGATCCTCTCCGGCCTCGACTCGATTAGAAGGGCGAGGGAGCTCGGCCTTCTAGGGGGTGAAGCCCTCTCCCATCTACCCCCTCCCCCTAGAGGCCTGACGATCGCCCATATCCTGGAGGCTCCCGTGATAGGCACCCTCATCGCCAGGCTCATGGAGCTCCTAGGCGGAGGAGTCATCACCCCTACAGAGCCCCTATCCGGGTTGCCTCTAAGGCTGGTGATGAGGCTGCTCGCCCCCATACTGGTCGTCTCCGTCGAAGATACCATCATCCTCATCGTGGCGGCCCTAATAGGCGCTGAGATGGGGAGATACGTCGAAGGTCGTCTCTCGCCCCTATCCAACTCCATAAGGGGGTGGATGAGAGGCGGGCAAAAAGTCGGTGCCGTGGCCCTACTCCTGATCCTCCCCCTGGGTCCGATGGCCCTTGGATCATCCACCCAGGCTGAGGCCCCTGGATTCTACTTTGAGGGGCTCATCGGCATCGCCGATGAGTTGGGGAGTGGATACGTGATGGCCTTCTTCGCAGACTCCTCCATCTCCCTCTTCGGCGTCGACCCTGATAGCCCTGAGGCGGAGGGGCTCATATACGCCCTCCTTCTCACCCAGGAGGGGGGGCTCCTCCCCGCCTCTCGGATATTCGGCGAGTTCGCCTCTGGTCTACCCCTCATCTCCCTCGGGAGATTTGCGCCGCCAACCCTTCTCCTCATCACCTATCTAAACATCCCCCGGGAGGAGGCTGAGGATAGGGCATCGACCATCGCCTCCACCATCTCCTCCACGCTAGGCATCACGTTACGGCGCCTCGCGTCGGTGGAGCAGGCGATCACGACGTCCCACGGGGAGGAGCGGTTGTTTAGGGAGGTCTACGCCTCTACATCCGGCCTCGATGAGTTATCCGGTGACTATCTAGGCCTCATATCCTCCGCTGATGGAGTCGCCGAGACGATCCACGACGCCTTCTCTGGGGGAGCCCTCAGGCCCCGCCTCCTGGGTGGCTCCTCCGATGGGATCCTCCTCTTCGCCGGATTGATCGATGTCGAGAGGTTCGACGAGTACGTATCGCTGGGGAGGATCGAGGAGCTCGGCCTCGCATCCATCATCATTCCAGAGGGCGAGGGATTGATGGGAGTGTCGGGCATCTTCACCTATTGGAGGAGGGCGGTTCACTCCCCCCCGGAGCTCCACACCTTCGATCTCGGCCAGCTCCTGGGGGTGGAGGGGCTGCGTCTCTCCTCTGAGGCGGACATCTCGAGGCTGCTCTTAACCTTCCTGGGCCCTGATGAGAATGAGTCGATAGGGAAGCTCCTGGCCACCGTCCCCCCGGAGGATATACCCCGATGGATCAACTCAACCCTCTTGTCGAAGGGCGTGTCCCTCGACCCATCGGATCTCATCCTCCTCTTCGAGGCCGACGTCCTCCCCCATGTCGAGGTGGTGAGGGAGCTCTCCCCGACGGGGGAGGGGGGAGAGGTGACGGTGACCATCACGGTGATAAACCGAGAGGAGAGGCCGATCTTCGATGTGAAGGTGGAGGATGATCCAGGGGCCTACTACCCCAACACCCTGTTGGTCTTGGGGTCTACGGAGGCGTCGTGGCCTTCCCTAGAGCCAAACGGCTCTAGGAGTATCACCTATAAGCTGAAGCCCTCCATCGGCGGCGTCTACACCCTCAAGCCAGTCGTCGTCCAATATGGATGTGATGGAGGGCGGGGGGTAGCCCTCTCCGATCTATCGGAGCTGAGGAGCCCCCACAAACCCCCCTACATGGTATCCGTCGCCGTGCTCTCCGATCTATGGCATGGGGCCTCAGAGATGCTGGACGCCCCAACGGGGGGTAGGGGGATGCTGACGATGCAGCTCATCACCTCGGCGGCCGTCGGACTCCTTATAATTTGGGAGGTTGTGAAGATCAGGAGATGGCTTGGGGGGTGAGTCTCCTGGCCCCTATCAGCTCCCGGGGAGATCTGGGAAAGTTTTTTTATCCTATTGATCTTCTCTGAGGATAAATGTCTAGAGGGTGTTGGGTGGTTATCCTCTGGCTTGGATTGCTGCTCTCCCCTTTGGCTATCCCCCTGCTGAATGTTATTCCTGCAGCCGGTGATCCCGATGTCATCTACGTCCCCGACGACTATTCGACGATTCAGAGTGCGATAAACTATGCGGAGGAGAACGACACCATCGTGGTGAGGGCTGGAACCTACAAGGAGCATATAGACATCCTATCTAAGAAGAGGCTGACCATCGTGGGGGAGGAGGGGGCGGAGGCCACCATCATAGACGGCATCGGCTGGTACGAAGTCATCCGCATCTTCAACTCGGAGGAGATCACCCTGGAAGGCTTCACCATAACAAACGCCAGCGATGGGATATATGTCCGGGATGGAAACTCGACGACCATCGAGGATTGTATCATCAGAGATAACGGCGATGATGGCATCCATATCGGATGGTCTGAGGAGGTGGTGATCAGGAGGTGCGATATCGTAAATAACACCGATGATGGCCTCTATTTATGGTCTGTCTTTGACGCCCTAATCGAGGATGTAAACTCCAGCGATAATTATAAAAATGGATTCTATCTTCGTGATTCTAGGGATCTCTCAATCTCATACTGCCAGGCCTATAATAATAATGATGATGGATTTCATCTCTGGGGCATATCCAATGCATCTATGGTTGGTTGTGTCGCCTATCTCAATGATGATGATGGAATCCAAGTCTTCTCTTCCAATAATATACTGATCTCTGGATGCGAAGGCTATCACAACCTATATGGATTCTCTGTCAGCGACTCTTACGATATCTGGCTACTGGGAGTGGAGGGCTACAACAACTCTCAGGATGGCCTCTCCATCGGTGGGAGTGATAGGATATGTATCTCTAACTCCCAGTTCGCCGAAAACGATGATGACGGCCTTTATTCATCCGCCTCAAGGATATATATCTCACTCGATCTTCCAAGAAAACTATGATGATGGTATATACCTCAGTCATACACATGGATCTGTCGTCTGCTCCAACCTCACTCAAAACAGTGGGGGTATAGGTGCCTTTTCTCTATCCAACTTCGATGTCAGATTCTGCCAGATAGAGAACAACACCGACTACGGCATCGACGAATCAGACAGCAGGATAGATGCCAGGTGGTG
>LUCA01000017.1 GCA_001593875.1 Candidatus Bathyarchaeota archaeon B23 | reverse complement strand
TGAGGGTGCCATACTTGGAGGCGAAGACCACCCTCATGGTGAAGAGGGCCTCGCTCTCGGCTCTGGGGGCGATGCCGTAGAGGGGTATCTCCGACATGATGAGGTAGATGATGAGCGCCAGACCCGTCCAGAGGAGCTTTGTGTTGAAGGGGACCCTCCTATCGGGTCGCTTAACCTCCGGCATGAACCTGGAGATGGGTCTGAAGACCTCTAGGAATCTACCCATCCCACTCACCCAGGAGCTCTCCACCCGCCTCCTCTATCTTCTCCTTGGCGCTCTCGCTGTAGGAGGGGATCCTCACCCTCAGGGGAATCGAGACCTCCCCCTCGCCTAGGAGCTTCCTATAGCCCATCGCCTCCAGGTCCAGCTCCAGGGGTTCCCTGCTCCTCAGAGCCTCAGCCCCATAGAGCCTGAAGGCGAGCTCCATGAGCTCTCCGACGTTGACGGTGGAGGGCCTGGGCTTGAGGGCTGACGGAGGCTTGAACCCTACCTTCCTAAACCTCTTGGGCTCGTATTTGACGGTTCTGATCCAGAAGTGGTTCCTGCCGCCGGCCTTCCCCACTCCGCCTCTCCCCCCTGTCTTCCTGTGTTGGCCTACCCTCCCGTAGCCCATGGTCCTTGAGCCGCGGAGCTTCCTCGTCTTCCTCAGCCGGTGAGGCATCCCATTCAACCCCCTGAGGATTACGTTAAAAGGGTTTCTCAGCTCATCCTCTCAGCCAGCTCGTTTATCGCCTCGCCCCTATAGCCCAGCTCGCCGCCGGCCCTGTAGGGGCGCTTTATGGAGCCCTTAAAGCCCCCGCTGGGTGAATGGAGCCTGAAGAAGGGCTTGACGCCCTTCAGCCTGTGGAACTCAGCCCTACAGGAGTGGAGGTCCTCAGCCAGCTCCTCGAGGCTGCCGTATCCCAGAGCCTCAAGGGTCTCCCCGTCTATGGGTCCTCCCCCCACCTTCTCCCCCCTCCTCTCCAGCAGCATCCTGATCGTCTTCAACGTCGGCTCGCCCCAGGTGATCCAGTCCTTGGCCGTCTGGAGCATCCCCCTGTAGCTGGGCCGGTCGTCGATGAGGGTGGCTGTATTCTTCCTCCTCAGCCTCAGCATGTGGAGGGTGTCCCTCACCCCCTTTGGGACGTTGATCCTCCCTCGAATCCGGATGACCAAGAGGCATCGATGCTCCATCTCAGCTCGCCCAATCCCTAGGGGTCATCATCCTCCAGGTCCTCTTAAGGGCGTCGAAGGTGGCGAAGGCGAAGGAGACCGCCGTCCTGGTGTCTCCCCTGCTTCTGGACCAGCAGTCCTCGACGCCTGCGAGCCGGAGCACCGTCTTCGCCGTGTCGCCGATGACTAGGCCCAGCCCCTTAGGCCCTGGGAGGAGGGTCACCTCGACGCTGCCGCATTTCCCCCAGACCTTGAAGGGCAGCGAGTGCGGTTCACCGCAGCCGCACTCCCAGCTTCCACATCCCCTCCTGACGGGGTAGACGTTGAGCTTCGCATCCCTGATGGCCTTCTCGATGGCCGTCCTCACCCTCTGAGCCTTCCCCAGGCCGACGCCGACGAGGCCGTCCATGTTGCCGACGGCGACGAGGGCCCTGAACCTCGACCTCTCCCCGGCGTCCGTCTGCTTCTGAACTAGGTTGATGTCGATGACCTCATCCGCCAGGTCCGGCAGCAATACGTCGACGATCTCCACCTCCTTGATCCTATAGCCCATCTCGAAGATCTCATGGATCGAGGTGATCTTGCCCTCTAAGACCAGTCTCCCCAGCATCGTTCTGGGGGTCCACTCCTTCTCACTGCTCACCTCCCATCTCCTCCAGAATCCTCTCCCTCACTTCCCTGAAATGCCTGGGAAGCTCCTCGGGTCTAAGCCCCCTCCTCAGGTAGTCGGAGAACCTCCTCTCATACTCCTCCGGGTTCTCTTGGAGCATCTCCGCATACTCGGCGATGACGGCTCCCTCGATGCGGTCATCGGAGGGGAAGACCTCCGGGTCGCAGGGGACCTCCAGCCCGGCGTCGAGGGCCCCCTTGACGGCCGCATAGACCTTACACCCTTTAGAGGCCCTCCGAAGCCCCATATCCAGGATGGCGCTCTCGATCCCCCTCTCCAGGGCCTTGTAGCCCGCTATGAGGCCTAGGAGGTAGGCCGCCGGGGTGTTCTTCCTCCCCCCCAGCCACCCGAAGTGCCTCACCAACTCCTGGGACGTGGTCTGCGTCAGGATGTGGTCGCCTTCGATCCTCGCCTCCACGAGCTGTATGATGATGTTCCTATTCGTCGGCCTCACCACGAATCGGGGTTTATCGGAGGCGACGAGGGTCCTCCTAGCCTTGTAGTCGGTCTTTCCCTCCCTCCTACGCCGATACGGCACCGTGTAGCCCGGCCCCTTAGCCAAGGATCCTCCTCCTCAGCTTATGCTCCTCTATATATCTCTCCAGGTCCGCGCAGCTCCTGAACATCCCTCCCTTCGCCTTCCTGTAGAGCATCCTATAGGTGCTGACGGTGATGATGCGCCTCTCCCTCAGCAGCCTCAGCCTCCTCCTCAGCGCCCTTATGCGGCTTATCCACCTCCTCTTCCTGGAGACGATGGCGTACTTGCTCCCCTTCCGGCTGCCTGAGCCTCGACGTCGACCCCTCCTCCGCTTGGCCTTCAGTATGCGGGTTCTACCCTGGCTCTGCCCCTTCAGGGGCTCAGCCCTGATGACGCCTCGGTCGATGAGCCTCTTGATCTCCTCCCTGGTGATGGCCACCTCCACCTCGTCTACCCGCTCGGGGTCGATCCAAATCCTGTTGACGCCGACGCCCAGGATGGAGGCGGCCAGCCTCCTCTGGCTCCTAAGGCTCAATCTCCTCCACCTCCTCCTCCACCAATCCAGGGTTCAGGACCTTGATCCCCCTCCTCCCGGCCTCGGCGAGGATGAGAGCCCTCTTCCTGGCCCCCACGGCTCCGGCGATCCTCACCGCCTGGGTCTCTGGGTCGACGGCGGCGAGGTCTCCCACGTTGTGGACCAAAACCTCCTCATAGCCCGAGGGGTGAAGCCCCCTCACGGCCCTCGGGGACCTGTATCCGACGCTGGGTGAGGGGGGCCACCCCTTCCTCTTCAGCCTCATCTTGCTGTCTATCCCCCTAGGCCTCCTCCAGCTCTCCTTGATCCTGGCGTATCTCCAGCTCTCCTGCCTCCTGAACCTCGGCCTCTTGGAGGCGATGCGCCTCCTCAGCCTCAGAAGCCTCCTCCTCAGCTCCAGGGTGTTCATCCCATCTCCCCCTTCTCGTAGACGTAGATGCCGTCGAGGAACTTCCTGAGGTCCTTACGCCTGATCCTCGTCGCCTGCTGTATGTTCGCCGCCGTCTGCGCCACGGCCTCGATGTCTACGCCCTCCACGATGACGTCCTCGCCCTGGACGTAGACCTTGGTGTCGCCGACGATCCTCGCCTCCCTCGGCCTTCGCTCCCCCAGGAAGTTCTGTATGATAACCCTGTCGCCGACGATCTGGACGTTGATGGGGAAGTGAACATAGACGATCTTGAGCTTATACCTGAAGCCCCTCGTCACCCCCTTGATCATATTCCCTATATGGCTGGCGATGGTCTTCACCAGGGCCCTCTCCCTCTTCTTCGGATTCTGAGCCCAGACCCTCACCCTGCCGCCGTCTAATGCGAGCTCGACCCCGGCGTGGGCGAAGTCCTTCTCCACCACGCCCCTGGGGCCTGAGACCTTCACCCTCTTCCCCTCTAGGGATACCTCCACTCCATCGGGGACGTCGACGACGCTCTCGACGACGGTGAGGGCCATCTCCACCACCTAGAAGACGTAGGCTATCAGCCTACCCCCTATATGCCTCTTCCTCGCCTCCTCATGGGTCATGATGCCCTGGGGGGTGGTGAGGATGAGGACGCCCACATCCTTCGCGGGGAGGTAGCGCTTCTCCCACTCCTCCATCTCCTTCATCCTCACCGCGTGCCTCGGCTTTATGGCCCTGCAGTCGTTGATCCTGCCGAAGAGCTGAACCCTGAACTTACCGGCTCTCCCGTCGTCGATGTACTCGATCTCTCCGATGTAGCCTTTAGACTGCATGATCCTCAGGACTTTCCCGATGAGCTTCGACGCCGGGGAGATGATGCACTCCTTCTTACGCCGCTCCTCATGGTTTCTGATCGTCGTGAGGGCGTTGGCGAGGGGGTCATTCATCGTCATGCTCTCCGCCTCACATATACTTCTTGAAGCCCAGCTTCTCGGCGACCTCCCTGAAGCAGCGTCGGCAGATGTAGAGATGATACCTCCTAATGAGGCCGTCGTGGGTTCCGCATCTGATGCATCTGCGGCTTCCCCTCCCAAACCTCTTCTCCTTACCCTCCTCCCCCATCTCAGAACACCTCAACTCCGAAGCGGCGCCTTATAAACTCAGCCGCCTCCTCCCTCGTCACCCTATGCCCCCTACCGATCTTGGCTTTGGCCTTCCTCCTACGGGCGACGCGGTAGCCGGGGCGCTCTATGTTGACGATGACGTCCATGCCGATGATGCCCACCTCGGGGTCGTACTCCACGCCGGGTAGGTCGATGTGCTCCCTGATGCCGAAGGCGAAGTTGCCGTTCTCATCGAAGCTCCTCAAGGGTATCCGGTTGCCGACGGCCTCCAGGGCCCTCCTGAGGAAGCTCTCAGCCCTCTCCCCCCTGAGGGTGACCATGCAGGCGATGGGCTCCTTACGCCTGATGCCGAAGGCCCTGATGGTCCTCTTCGCCCTCCTGATGGAGGGTCTCTGCCCCGTCAACTCCTCCAGGATCCTCACAGCCTTCTCCAGGGGCTCCCCGGATCGCCCTACACAGATGTTGACGACCACCTTCCCGATCCTCGGCTCCAACATCAAGTTTCTCTCGGGCTTCCAGCCATCCTCCGCCGCCTCCTCGAAGGCCTCCTCCGACACCTCAATCAGCCTCCGGCAGCGATATCAGGGGTTCCTCCCTCCCTATGGCGAAGACGTGTCGCAGGAGGGTTCTCACCTCCCCCTCGCCCGTCTCCAGGGCGGCCGTCCTCCACCTCCCAGGCTCTGAGCCGATCTCCCTCAGCTTGCCCATCGCCCCGACGGATCTGCCGCCCACCACGAGGGCCAAGACCCCCGGCTCAAATCGTATATGGTCGAGGATCTCCTGTCGGGGGATCGCCAGCTTGAGGACGTCGTTCACCCTATACCCGTCGCCGCCGTCTGGGAGGTGGATGTTCCTTCCATCGTGGAGGTTGAGCTGGGCTCTACCGCCCTTGAGCGTCTTCTTGTCGATGATTCGGCAGAGCTTGTATCCCCGCTCCTCGCCTTCGATGGGGTGGAGCGTCAGCCTCCTCCCCCTTACGGGCAGCATCCTATAGCCCTCACCGGCGTCGGGTATCTCGACGACATCCATGAGGCCCACGGGGAAGCGTTCATCCCTCCTGGGCCTGCCGTCGACGAGGATCCCCCCCTCCTTGATCAGCCTCTTCGCCTCCCTCCTCGTCTTGGCGTAGCCCAGCATATCCCTGAGGAGGACCAGGAGAGGGATCGAGGCCTCGATGGGGTGTGGACCTGGGCTCGGCCTGACGGCCCAGACGTGCTCCTTCCGATGTATGGGCCAGAAGGGGGGCGTCTTCTCCCTCTTCATATGCCTACCCGGACCCTTCCTACCCATCAGCCCTCACCCACCTTCGACGCGTATCCCCTCCTCCCCACGATCCTCTTCCTCCAGGGGTCGCTGAGGTCGAGCTTGGTGATCATCACGTTCCACGGCCTGAGGGGTATGGGGACCGTGGAGCCATCCATCTTCTCCCTGGTGAGGCCTTCGATGTAGATCCTCATCCGCTTTGAGTCGATGCGTGTCACCTTCCCCTCCTTCATCTTCCAGTCCCCCCTCAACACGACTATGGTGTCCCCCCGCCTCACGGGCATCGACCTCGTCCCGTATTGGGCTCGGAGCTCGGGGGAGAGGGGGGCTGAGAGGGCCCTTCGCCTCCGGTGTAGGGGGGCCTTGAACCACCGTCTTCGAACCGTCCGGGGCTTCCTAGGCGTCGTCTTCATCTACACCACCATCTTAGCTATGCTCCCCAGCTTGGGCCATCGCTCGATGGCCTCCCTCGCCACGGGCCCCCGGATGTCCGACCCCTTTGGGTCTCCCTCGGGGGTGACGATGACGGCGGCGTTGTCCTCGAACCTCATCCAGGTGCCGTCTCTCCTGGGGTAGGGCTTCCTCTGCCTTATGACGACGGCGTAGAGGACTTGCCTCCTCAGCTCTGGGGTTCCGTCCTTGACGGAGACGATGACGAGGTCGCCGACGCCGGCCTTGGGGTAACGCCTCTTCCTCCCCTTGTAGCCGATGACTTGGATGAGGTTAAGCCTCTTCGCCCCCGTGTTGTCGGCGCAGAGGAGCGTGGAGCCGCTGGTGAGGCCGGCTGAGATCTTCCTCCTGGGCCTTATCCGCCGCTTAACCCTCTTCGACATATATCTCACTCCACCCTCTCCACCACGACGAAGGCCTTGGTCTTGCTGAGGGGCCTACACTCAGCTATCCGGACCTTGTCGCCCAGCTTGGCGTCTATACACGGCGGATTGTGAGCCGATATCCTGCTATGCATCCTCGCATATCTCTCATACTTGGGGTAATATTTGAGGTGCTCCACCTCCACCATTACGGTCTTGGACATCTTGTCGCTGACGACGACGCCCTCCAGGACCTTGCCCCTCACCTTCAACTGGCCGTGGAAGGGGCATCTGGGGTCGTCGCACTCCCCCTCCGGGGGCTTAAACCTCCCCATCAGGAGCCTCACCATCTCCTCACCCTCCTCCTCACCCTATCCTCGGGCCTGCCGATGAGGTGGGAGCCCTCCACCTCCACGAGGGTGCCGTCGGGGAGCCTGAACCTGAAGGTGGCGTGATGCTTGGCGATGCACCTCTCCCTCGAGTCGTCCTCTATGATGAGGGTGTTCCTCGTCTCGTCGACGACCCTGCCGGAGACGCCGACGTTGTGGGGGTTTGCGTCCTCGACGACGGAGACCTCTAGGCCTATGAGCTCATGTCTTAGAATGTTCTTGGGGGTGATGGGTGTCAAGGCCGCTCCTCCTCCCTCATGACGGTTAGTATCCTGGCGATGGTCCTCCTCAGCTCCCTGATCTTCCCGGGGTTCTCTATGGCGCCTCCGGCCCTCACCATCGCCCTCATCCTAGAGAGCTCCGTCCTCAGCTCCTCCAGCCTACGCCGCCTCTCGTCGGGGGACATCTCCCTGATCTCCCGCATCCTCAGTATCGCCATCACTCCTCCCCCTCCTCCTCCGCCGCTGTCTCCTCGCCCTCCCCCATCTCCAGCTTATCGGGGAACTCGGCCTCGGGGGGGACGATCTTCACCGTTATCCCGTAGACCCCCCTCTTCAGTTTCACGTGGATCGTCGCCCTCCTCACCTGCTTCGTCGCCGGCTCCCCGGCCTTGGGGATGTAGCCCTCCGTCACCTTCTCGAAGCGGCTTCGGTCGCTTCGGAGCTTCCCCTTGACGATGATCTCGCAGCCCATCGCCCCCGCCTCCATGATGCGTCGCAGAGCCCAGAAGACGGCTCGTCGATAGTGGACCCCCCTCTCCAGGGCGCTGGCGACCCTGGAGGCCATCACCCTGGGGTTGAGCTCAGGGACCTCCATCTCGACGACGGTGATCTGGGGGTTGGCGACGCCCACCTCCCTCTCCAGTCGCTCTGATGCGGCCTTAATCGACTGACCCCTCTTCCCGATGACTCGGCCGGGCCTCATGGTGTAGAGGGTTATCTGCGTCCCCATCGGCGTCTTGGTGAGGGTGATGCCGCCGTAGCCGGCGTGGTCGAACTCCTCAGCTAGGAGTTCATCTATCTTCATCCTCTCGATGGAGTCCTTAATCACACGCTTGATCGCCGACATTACGCCTCCTCTACAGCCACCTCTATATGGGTGAGCCTCTCGAAGTAGGGGGTTGCCCTCCCGAAGGCCCTGTAGATATACTTCCTGATGACGGGCCCCCTCTGGGCGGCGATGTGGATTATCCTCAGCCTATCGGTGTAGAGGCCCTTGAACTCGGCGTTCGCCTCCACGGCCTCCAAGACCTTCAGGATGGCCTCCGCCGCCTTCACCGGGTATCGGCCGGCGTAGAAGCCCTGGAGCCCCCTCCTGTGGGGTATCTTCTTCTTATGCCTCCTGTGGGGGATGGCCCTCCTCAGCTCTATGACTTCCCTCAGCACCTCCTTCGCCCTCTGGAGGTTCATCCCCTTGAGGTAGTGGCAGATCTCCCTCGCCGCCTTGGGGGAGATCCTCAGATCCCTACCGCTGGCTATTGCTGTCCTATCCGGATCGAGGCCCTTCACCGAGTATCTCCAGGAGGGCATAGGTTCACCGTTCGCCTACACAACAGCCTCCGATGATTTAAAAACCTTTTCAGAGCCTCTAGTCAACAATGGGTACGAGGCAGAGGAATCTCAACGGCTCATCGCCAGTGTTCCTCAACTGATGTCTCTCTCCAGGCGGTATGTAGATTACGTTCCCAGGCCCTATCGGCTTCTCCCCTTCCTCCCCGACGGCGAGGCCCTTACCGGAGAGGATGAATATCTCATGCTCCCAGGGGTGGGTGTGATGGGGCGTATATCCACCTGGTTCAACCTCGAAGAGCCTCATGGCAAAGTTTGGAGCCCCCCTCTCCTTGGAGATGAGCCACCTCACCTTAACGCCCTTGGCCCCATCGTCGACCTTCTCGGCCTGAACCTCTGTGTAGTGAACCAGCCACATATCTGATGCTAACATCTCCACTCTTTTAAATCTCTACCTTTAATCCTCACCTCTACGATGATTAGTAGATGGATAGGAGGTTTCTCCTCATACCCTTAATACTGCTGGCGACCCTACTCATCGCCTTAAAGCTGAGCATAAAGCCTAGAGAGATGGGCGAGATGGAGGAGGTGGAGACCCCCTCAAGGCCCCCCGCCCTACGCCTAGAGGCCTGCAGCGGCGAGCTCATCATACTCTACGATAACAACCCCTACGATCCAAGGCTTGAGATCTCCTGGGGCTTCTCATGCCTCCTAAACCTAAACCAAACCACCATCCTCTTCGACACCGGCGGCGACGGGAGGCTGCTGCTCAACAACATGAAGCGGCTCGGCATAGACCCGAGGGAGGTCGACATCATCGTTCTGTCGCATATACATGGAGACCACGTCGGCGGCCTCAACGCCGTCTTAGAGGCCGATGGGTCTATCTGCCGGCCAGCTTCCCGGAGAGCTTCAAGGCCTGGGTTAGAGAACTGGCCCGAGAGGTGGTGGAGGTCGATGGGCCTACGGTGATCTGCGGCTGCGCCGCCTCAACAGGCCTCGTGAGGGATGGAGGGGTCGACGAGCAGGCTCTCATCGTCAACACCCCTGAGGGCCTCGTGGTGGTGACGGGGTGCGCCCATCCAGGCGTCGTGAGGATCGTTGAGAGAGCCGTAAATCTCACGGCCCTCAGGCCGCACCTGGTCATCGGGGGCTTCCACCTCTCAGGGCGATCTGAGGGGGAGATCGCAGCGGTCATCGACGGCCTCAAGAGGCTAGGCGTCGAGATGGTGGCGCCCAGCCACTGCAGCGGCAAGACAGCCAGGAGGATGTTCCAATCAGCCTACGGAGATGGCTACGTGGAGGCGGGTGTCGGGCGGCGTATCAGCCTTGGATAAGATTATCTACCTCTATGCGTTGATATACTGAATTGAGGGCCTTCGGCCCCGTCCCCTCGAGGCGTCTAGGTAGAAGCCTAGGCGTAAACAACATACCTCCGAAGTTCTGCACCTATTCCTGTATCTACTGCCAGGTTGGTAGAACAACCGGGCTGAGCTATCATCGGAGAGCCTTCTATGATCCCGATGAGGTTGTAGGCGATGTGAAGCATCTCGTGGAGGAGGTCTCTAGGCGAGGTGAGCATATCGATTATATCACCTTCGTTCCCGACGGCGAGCCGACGCTCGACGTGAATCTCGGCCTTGAGATCGATGGGCTGAGGCCTCTGGATCTCCCAATAGCCGTCTTGACGAATGGCTCTCTGCTCTGGAGGGAGGAGGTCCGGGAGGATCTCCTGAAGGCTGATTGGGTCTCGCTTAAGGTGGATGCCTCCTCGGAGAGGGTTTGGAGGAGGATAAATCGCCCCCACAGATCGCTGAGCCTCTCCGATATATGGGAGGGAATGAGGGTCTTCGCAGGGGAGTATAGGAGGGCTCTCACGACGGAGACGATGATGGTCAGAGGCGTAAACGATGATGAGGCTGAGCTAAAGGCCATAGCTGATTTCATCTCGGAGCTCAACCCCCACAGGGCTTACATAGCTGTGCCGACAAGGCCGCCGGCTGAGAGCTGGATTGAGCCTGTCGATGAGGAGGCCCTAAATATGGCCTATCAGATTTTCAGGGAGCATCTAGATGGTGTTGAGCTCCTAGTCGGCTTCGAGGGGGAGGATTTCGCATACTCCGGCGACGTGGAGAGGGATATACTCAGCGTCACATCAGTTCACCCCATGAGGGAGGAAGCCTTGAGGGCACTGATACAGAAAGCCGGAGCCGAATGGTCACTGGTGGAGGAGCTCGTAGAGACGGGAAGGCTTAGAAGGGTCGAGTATAAGGGTGGCCGTTTCTATCTAAGGCATCTAGGCTTCAGATAAGACCCCTATTTTTATTCGGTCTCCTAGCCTGATGGGTGGAGGCTGGAGGCTGGGGGCTTTCACGAGGATGTTCATATGGTTCGGCATGTGGGTGAGGTCGAAGCCCGCTATATGCCCTATACGTTGATCTCCGACCATGACATCGTCTCCGTGAACGGCTAGGCCGCCGGTCTCAACCTCGAAGAAGGCGATGACCGAGACCCTATCGACCCTCGATCCCGGCTTCGCCTCCTCGTCGGTGATCATCAGCTCGTGTATCTCCCCCCTCCTCAAGGCCCTGCTCCTAGACCCTATGAGGTTGAGCCCCCTCTCATCGAAGGTGACGTGGAGGAGGGCGACGACGACGCCCTCTATGGGTCTACGGTCGCCGTAGATGTCCCTGGAGACGCCGGGTATGGCCGATCCCCCCCTCAACCCTTAACCAGAACCCCCCTCCTCCCCTCAGGCTCCTCCATCTCGACGTCCATGTAGTAGTAGAGGCGCTCGGCGTAGGTGGAGGCGGCGGCTGTGTTTCCCTCCATGTCGAAGGCGACGCAGTTGAGGCCGCCGGTCTCCCCCAGCCTCAGGACGTCCTCCATGGCCTGGATGCAGGCCTCCTCCACCGACCTGCCGTTGCGCATATACTCGATGATGCTTCGAGCCGTCGAGAGCCTGATCGCCAGCTCTCCCCTCCCCGTACAGGCGGCGGCTCCCACCCTGTTGTCGCAGTAGTTCCCGGCACCTATGATGGGTGAGTCGCCCACCCTCCCAGGGAGCTTGAGGGCGGTGCCGCTGGTCGAGACTCCCGAGCAGACGTCGCCGTTGGCGTCCATGGCCAGGACGTCGACAGTGCCGCCGTGATACCTCATCAACCGCTCATACCAATCCCTCAGCCGATAGTTCTCGACGTATCGGACGATGTACTCCCTCCAGGTGAAGCTCTCATCCAGCCCCTCCAGGGCGTCCTCCAGGAAGGCCCGGTACATCTCCCTCGTCCTATCGGTGAGGAGGTCTCCATGGCGCTTGAAGCCCACCGCCTCGGCGAAGAGCTCCGCCCCCTCGCCGACGAGGAGGACGTGGGGGGACTCCTCCATCACCCTCCTCGCAATCGAGATGGGGTGTAGAAACTCCCTCACCGCCGCCACGGCCCCGGCCCTCAGGGTTCTGCCCTCCATTATGGAGGCGTCCAGCTGGACGACGCCCAGGAGATTGGGGATGCCGCCGAGGCCGACGCCGTGGTCCAGGGGGTTCTCCTCCACCACCCTTATGGCCGCCTCCACGGCGTCGACGGCTGAGCCCCCCCTCCTCAGAGCCTCGACACCGGCCTTGAGGGCCTTCCTGGCGTTCTCGGT
>LUCA01000016.1 GCA_001593875.1 Candidatus Bathyarchaeota archaeon B23 | reverse complement strand
GTAAGCCGATGACCCGTGATCGAGGACCACCAGGGGCAACCTGAATCTCACCTCGAGATCTACGACGATGGGGAGATCGGTTTTTAAAGGTATAAGGGTTAAATAGGGGTATTAGGCACGGGGAATGGTCTGCATCGGCCTCAGAGACGACACGGTTTCTTTCCTCATCGGCGGGGAAGCCGGGCAGGGGATCATGCGGAGCGGCTTCCTCCTCGGCAGGGCGCTGATGAGGGGAGGCCTCCACATCTTCGGCGCCAACGACTACCCCTCCCTCATAAGGGGGGGCCACAACTTCTACATCCTCAGGGCCTCGGAGACGGAGGTCCACAGCCAGGGCGACGGCGTCGACCTCCTCATAGCCCTCGACGACGAGACGGTGAGGCTGCACATCCACGAGGTCTACGGGGGAGGGGCCGTCATCTACGACGAGGAGTCGAGGCTGAAGCCTGAGGATCTCAGGGGGGGCGTAAGGGCCTGTCCGACGCCGCTGACCGGCGTCGTCGAAGAGATGGGTGGACCTAGGGTTGTGAGGAACACCGTCGCCTTGGGCGTGGCCCTCTCGCTGGTGGGCTTCGACCTGGAGCCGATGAGGGGCGTCATCAGGGACGCCTTCAGGGGTAGGGAGAGGATCATAGAGATGAATCTCAGAGCCGTCGAGAGGGGATACGAATACGCCGAGGACAACTTCGAGGCCCTCGAAGTTCGAGTTGAGCCCTCTAGAAGCCCCAAGGCGAGGATAATGGTGACGGGGAATGAGGCCGTCGCCCTCGGAGCCATAGGGGCCGGATGCCGCTTCTACGCCGCCTATCCCATGACGCCGGCGACGCCCATCCTCCACTACCTGGCCGCCCACGACGAGGAGGCCGGGATGGTCGTCCTACAGGCTGAGAGCGAGATCGCGGCGATAAACATGGTCGTCGGAGCCGCCTACGCCGGCGTCAGGGCGATGACGGCCACCTCGGGTGGAGGCTTCTGCCTCATGACCGAGGCCCTCGGCCTGGCGGCGATGACGGAGACCCCCCTAGTCCTAGTCCTCAACCAGAGGCCTGGACCCAGCACGGGGATGGCCACCTACACCTCCCAGGGGGACCTCCTCTTCACCCTCCACGCCTCCCAGGGGGAGTTCCCGAGGGTTGTGGTGGCCCCAGGCGACGTCGACGAGTGCTTCTACCTCACCATGGAGGCCTTCAACCTCGCCGAGCGATACCAGGTGCCCGTCATCATACTGGCTGACAAATACCTCGCCGAGAGCCACAAGTCGACGAGCCCCTTCGACCCCTCCAGGGTCGCCGTAGACCGCGGCGACCTCCTCACCGAGTGGCCCGGCGAGGAGGAGTATCGACGCTATAGGCTGACGGAGAGCGGCATCTCCCCGAGGATCCTACCCGGCGTAGGGGGGGCGACGATGCTGGCCAACACCAACGAGCATGATGAGTACGGGTATGCGACCACCGAACCCGAGATGGTGAAGGCGATGATGGATAAGCGCTTCAGGAAGCTGGAGGCCCTGAGGGGGGAGATCGAAGGGCTCAACCCCGTGAGGGTCTACGGCGAGGAGGAGGCTGAGGTTTCGATAGTCGGCTGGGGCTCGACGAAGGGGCCTGCCCTGGAGGCCCTGAAGCTGCTGAGGAGAGGGGGCATCGAGGCGAGGTTCATCCAACCGGTCTACCTGGAACCCTTCCCCAGGGGGGCGATGGAGAGGCTGCTGAGCGGCGATGAGCCCAAGCTGCTGGTGGAGATGAACAAGACGGCTCAACTCGGCTCCCTCATAGGGCTTCACATCGGCTACGTCTTCAAACACAGGCTGCTGAGGTATGATGGACGCCCCGTAAACCCCGGTGAGATCTACGAGGCCGTCAAGGAGGTGTTGGGATGACGACGATGGAGGAGTTGTCGACCCCGGCCAAGATCACGTGGTGTCCGGGCTGCGGGAACTTCGCCATCCTCACGGCCGTCAAGAGGGCCATAGTGGAGCTGGGCCTAAGGCGGGAGGAGGTGGTGGCCGTCACCGGCATCGGCTGTCATGGGCGGATGACGAACTACATCAACGTCAACGGCATCCACGTCCTCCACGGCCGTGTGCTCCCCGTCGCCACGGCCATAAAGCTCGCCAACCATGGGTTGACGGTTCTGGGCTTCGCCGGCGACGGCGACGCCTACAGCATAGGGATAGGGCACTTAAGCCACACGGCGAGGAGGAACGTCGACATAAAGTACATCGTCCACAACAACCTCGTCTACGCCCTCACAACGGGTCAGACCTCGCCGACGAGCGAGCTGGGCTTCAGAACCCGCTCCACACCCCGAGGCTCCTATGAGCAGCCCATCAACCCGCTGCTCCACGCCCTCGCCAGTAGGGCCTCCTTCATAGCCCGAGGCTTCGCCGGGGATGTGAGGCACCTCACGATGCTGTTGAAGGAGGCCATGAGGCATAGGGGCTTCGCCCTCATCGACGTCTTACAGCCCTGCATGGTCTGGAATAGGGTGAACACCTATGAGTGGTATCGGGAGAGGGTCTACAAGCTGGAGGAGGAGGGCCACGACCCCGGCGACCTGGAGGGGGCCTATAGGAAGGCGGTGGAGTGGGGCGACCGCATACCGATAGGGATACTCTACCGGGTGGAGAGGCCCCCCTACAGGGAGCATTTCCCACCCCTCCGGGAGGGGCCCCTGGCTCTCCAGCCCCTGGAGAAGGCTGACCTGACACCCCTCCTAGAGGAGCTCTCCTAACCAGCAGAGTAATATCCCCACACCCCCTTACTCCCCTTCGAGATGTATCGCTTCGAGTGGTATCAGAGGCTGTGGGAGAGCCGCCTCGAGATCCTATCTGAGGCGAGGAGGGTTGGGGAGGAGCTCGTCGGCGACCTAAGAGGCCGAGTGGGCCTATACCCCGGCAGCTCCTCCTGCCCTGGGCCTCTGCCCCGATACGTCTTGGAGGCTATAGAGGAGGCGAATAGGGCTCCGGTTCTGCCGATGAGGAGGGTGGAGGATGAGCTTAGATGCGTCGTCAAGGACCTCTTCGGCGACGAATATGATGCGGCGGCCACCAACACCTGTGAAGCAGCCCTGAGGGTCGTCTTCGAGGTCCTCTTCGCCCCGCCGACGATGAGGAGGGGTGAGGCCTACAGGGGGAGGTTCATCGCCCCCTACGGCGAGGACTATGAGTTCATGGCCGGCTATGGCCGACCCTATCCGCCGAGGTATAAGGCCCTCTACGCCGATAGGAGCTCCACCGGCGGGGAGATGGCGGTGGAGGGGAAGAGCCTCCACAACCTGGACGCCCTCTTCGTCCGCCTCGCCGGAGCCCGCTACGAGTGCCACGGCATCAAGTACAGCGTCGTCCCCCTCCTCACCGGCGTCGAGGCTGAGCCCTCGATCCGACGTATGAGGCTGACGGCTGAGAGGCATGCCCCCTATCTCGTCGGCATAGAGAGCATCGGCTACGACACCCCAGGGTATGGATATGGGGAGGAGGATGAGGATGGGGCTCCGAGGTTGAAGAGGTTGATGGGCGGGCTGGCCGAGGAGTATGACATACCCTACGTCGTCGACTGCGCCAGCGGGGTCCCCAGCTTCGGCTACCACCCCCAGGATGTGGGGGCCCACGTGATGATGTGGAGCATGGATAAGGTGGTGAGGGCGCCGACCAGCGGCCTCATCGTCGGCCTGGAGGAGGTGATGAACCCGATCCGGAGGAGCCTGGGCCTGGGCGGGGAGCGGTTCGGAGGTGTCTCGTCGCATAGTAAGGCCCTCTTCTCCCTCTGCGACCCCGGGAGGGACGCCGTCGTGGGGATGACCGCCGTCCTGAGGGTTTTGAGGGATGAACCCGAGAGGGTGAGGAGGCCCATCGACGAGATGCACCGAGTCGTCGAGGAGGAGTTCAGGATGCTGGAGCCCGAGTGGCTGAGGGAGGGCCTCACCATAACGAGGTCCTACGCCATGGGGGGCACCGAGGTGAACTACGAGAAGACCTGGAGCGATGATCGACGGGGCCTCCCCCTCTTCTCAGCTGAGGACCTCTTCGCCGGAACCAACCTCATCATGGAGGCCATGGCCGAGATGGGCGTCCGCCCAGCCACCATCTACAGCGGAAACATCTTCATCGCCCCAGGCCTGGGAACCCTCGACGAGGAGGGAGACTTCATCGAGGAGCACGCCCGAGTCGCCGCCAGGGCGCTGGTGAAAGCCCTAGAGATAGTCTATGGGCACTGCCCCCAGGGCTAAAGGTTAAAATGGCCCTCCCCCCTATTTCTCATGCCCGCCGCAGCCGACACCCATGTAGACGGACTCCCCTGAGGCGGCCATGAGGGGTGGGTTACCCATGCATGGGACAGGCGGGCGGGGCGGGCGTCAGAAAGCCTCGCATCCCAGAGAGCTCGGCTGAGGGGGGCGATGACCCCAGCTGTGAGGCTGAGGGTTTGTTGCGAGGGACAGGGGCGCCCGCCCTCAAACCTTATAGGCCTCTCGAGGCCTTTCGTTGATGGGGTTAGACCTTGGACCCGGAGAGGCGTTACGAGCTCTGCGTCCGAAACCTCCAGGAGATCATCACTCCCAGCGAATTAAAGACCCTCTTAGAGACGACGGAGCATCCCCGGGGCTACGTGGGCTTCGAGTGCTCGGGCCTCATGCACGTGGGGACGGCCCTCATCGTCGGCCGGAAGATGCTGGACTGGGTGGAGGCCGGCTTCGACTTCACCATCTTCCTCGCCGACTGGCACAGCTGGATCAACAACAAGCTGGGCGGAGTCCTGGAGAACATCCGTGTAGGGGGTGAGTACTTCAAGGACTGCTTCAAGGCTCTGGGGCTCACCGAGGATCGGGTTCGATACCTCTGGGCCTCGGAGCTCGTCGACGGCAGCGACTACTGGGCGACGGTGGTGAGGGTGATGAAGAACTCGACGCTGCGCAGAGTCAAGAGGGCGCTGCCGATCATGGGGCGAAGCCTAGATGTCGGCGACGTGGAGGCGGCTTGGCTGCTGTATCCGGCGATGCAGGCGAGCGACATCTTCGCCATGGACCTCGACTGCGCCTGCGGAGGCATGGATCAGAGGAAGGTGCATATGCTGGCGAGGGATGTGGCCCCGAAGCTGGGCTTCAAGACCCCCGTCTGCCTCCACTCGCCACTGCTCCCGGGGCTGAGGGGTGAGACGGTCTCAGGGGTCTTCGACGAGGATGAGGCCGTAGACCGGAGCATAAAGACGAAGATGTCCAAGAGCGTGGAGGGGGGAGCCGTCTGGGTGAACGATGAGCCCGAGGTCATCAGGGAGAAATACCGGATGGCCTACTGCCCCCCGAAGACGGTGGAGGGGAACCCCATACTGGAGCACGCCCGCCTCATCGCCTTCCCCCACCTCGGAGCCCTCGACATCGACCGGCCCTCAAAGTATGGAGGGCCGATAACCGTCGAGAGCTACGGGGAGCTGAGGAAGCTCTACTCCTCCGGCGAGCTCCACCCCCTGGACCTGAAGATGGCGGTGGCTGAGGCGATGATAAAGATACTGGAGCCCGTCAGACGCTACTTCAAGAGCCATCCAGAAAACCTGGAGAGGCTTAGGGAGCTCCAGGTGACGAGGTAGTCTAGAGGCTTTCCCTCTGAGCCATATACTCCAGCATCCAGGCCAGCCTGTTACAGTAGCCCCACTCGTTGTCGTACCAGCCGACCACCTTCACCAGGCTGCCTACGGCCATCGTCGATAGGCCGTCGATGGTCACCGAATGCGGGTCGTGGATGAAGTCCGATGAGACTAGGGGCTCCTCCGTATAAGCCAGGATGCCCCTCAATCCTCCCTCAGCCTCCCCCCTATAGGCCTTATTCACCTCCTCGGCCGAGGCCTCCCCACTCAGCTGGGCCACCAGGTCGGTGATGGAGACGTTTGACACCGGAACCCTCATCGCCATGCCGTTCAATCGACCATCCAGCTCCGGGAGCACCAGGCCGATGGCTCTGGCCGCCCCCGTCGTCGTGGGGACGATGTTCACGGCGGCCGCCCTCGCCCTCCTGAGGTCTCGATGCTGCATATCCAGCAGCCTCTGGTTGTTGGTGTAGGCGTGGATCGTCGTCATCAGGCCTCGCTCTACGCCGAAGTGGTCGTGGAGCACCTTCACCATCGGCGCCAGACAGTTGGTGGTGCAGGAAGCCAGGCTGACGACCCTATGCCTCCCCGGGTCGTAGGTCTCATGGTTGACGCCTGGGACTATGGTGGCGTCCGCACCCCTGCTGGGGGCCGTCACCAAAACCCTCTGGGCTCCGGCCTCCAGATGCTTGGCGGCCGCCTCTCTACGGGTGAACCTCCCCGTCGCCTCCACAACCGTATGAACCTCCAGCTCTCCCCACGGCAGCCTCGACGGCTCGGGCTGGGAGAGCACCTCTATGGCCCTGCCGCCGACGATGATCCGGTTCTCCTCGGAGGAGACCTCCATCCCGAGCCTGCCGTGGACGCTGTCATACCTCAGTAGGTGGGCGAGGGTCTTGGCGTCCGTCAGGTCGTTGACGGCCACTACGTCGATGTCGTAGCCCCCCTCCAGGATGGCCCTGAAGAGTATTCGACCGATGCGGCCGAAGCCGTTTATACCTACCCTAATCGCCAAGGGGGTCACCAGTGGGAGTAGGCTTAGGGATCGAATAAAGTGCTCGCTCGGGAAGGTTTTTATTGCCTTAGGGGAGTTATCCAACGGTGCATAGGGCGCCTCACGCTCAAGGCGGGCGGAGTGGTCTTTGACCCTGAGGGAAGCTCCCCCGAGACTCCGCATCGAGGGCGATGGGAGTCTACTCCCCCGCTCATAGGGTGTTTGGAGGTGATCGATCATGGTCCAGAAGGAGAAACCTGGAGGAGTGAAGTACGTAATAGAAGCCAAGTTTGTGGTTGAGGGCGTAGTTGAGAAGCATGACGTGATAGGGGCCATCTTCGGCCAGACGGAGGGCCTCTTCCCGAAGCAGTTGGAGCTGAGGGAGCTTCAGAAGTCGGGTAAGATCGGTCGGATAGATATAATCCTCCGCTCCGAGAAGGATAGGACGACGGGGAAGATCATCGTCCCCAGCAGCCTAGACCGGGTGGAGACGGCCATAATAGCGGCGGCGATGGAGACCATCGACCGAGTCGGCCCCTGCGAGGCGAAGGTGACCATAGAGCGGATACTGGATGTGAGGGAGGAGAAGCGGAAGCACATCATAGAGAGGGCGAAGGAGCTCATCAGGGAGTGGGTGGTGAAGGAGACCCAGGACTTGGAGAAGCTGCTGGAGGAGGTGGCGAAGGAGGACCGCGTCGTCCAGCCCGTCCAGTATGGCCCTGAACGCCTGACGGCCTCGCCGGATGTGGCGAAGAGCGAGGAACTCATCATTGTCGAGGGGAGGGCCGACGTCATCAACATGCTCCGCAGCGGCTATGGAGGCGTCGTCGCCTTGGAGGGGGTGAAGGTGCCGAAGACCATCAGGGAGCTCACCCGCTCAAAGGTGACGACGGCCTTCCTAGACGGCGATAGGGGTGGAGACCTCATATTGAAGGAGCTGCTACAGGTCGCCAGGCCGACCTACGTGGCGAGGGCGCCGAGGGGGAAGGGCGTCGAGGACCTGACGCCGGAGGAGATCAGGGAGGCCCTGGAGAACCGGATGCCGGTGGAGGAGATCCTCCTCCTGGATAGGATATCCGACGTCGCCAAGGGGATGAGGGGGACACTGGAGGCGGTGTTGCTGTCGAAGGAGGGAGGCGAGATCGAGAGGGTTCCCGTCAACGAGCTGGTGGAGAAGCTCAAGGCCGCCGAGGGGGTCTACGCCGTCGTCTTCGACGGCATCGTCACCGGGAGGCTGCTGGAGGTGGCGAGGGGGAGGGGCGTCAAGATGCTCATCGCCGAACGAGTAGCCGAGGGCGTCGAGCCCCCGGAGGAGATAACGGTTAGAACCTTCAAATCCCTCGGCCTAGTCTAACTCCCTCAGCCTCCTCCTCATCGCAGGCTTAGACCTCAACAGCTCCTCCAAGACCTCGCCGAAGCCCTCCTCGGGGGAGAGCTCCCGCTTAACGTAGACGCCGGTCCTGCCGATCTCCCTCCTACGGGTCAGCGTCCTCACCCTATCCAGCACCGTGGAGACGCTTACACCCAGCAGCCTGGCGACGACGCCCTCCCGCCCTAGGATGGAGCTCTCCCTATGCCCCATATCCGTCGGCTCTATCAGCATCAGCCTCTTATCCACCCCTGGAACCCTGAGGTCTCGCCCCAGCTCGTCGTAGGTGACGGAGCCGGCGAAGTGGTAGAACTCCCTCTCGACGGTCCTCATCTCCATGAGGGGGAAGGAGTAGCTCCTCCTCTCGTCGACGTAGATGTAGCCCTTAGCGGCGTAGGAGGGCGTCGCCTGGATGATCTCCCTCACCCCGATGACGTAGCCGGCCCCCTCTATGAGGGCCTCCAGGATGCTGGGGGCTGGGGGGCTGGGTATGAAGACGTCGATGTCGCTCGTCGGCGAGACGTCTCCCCGGGCGATGCTGCCGTAGGCCGTCGCCCCGATGTGCCTCCGGGCCAGGGGCCTCATCATCTCCAGGGCCTCGGCCCTCAGCTCCCTCAGCAGCCTCCACCTCTCCTCGTCGTAGACGACCTCCATCGGCCTCAAAGCCTTATATGGTGGAGGCTTCTTAATACTCCATCTAGCCGGGGTTGTGGAACGAATCCCTCATCGGCTTGGTGATCCTCGCCTCCTGCTGGGCCCTCCTCTACCTAGCCTCCAGGCTGCTGAATCTGGAGGGGCGTAGATTGGAGGTCCACCCCCTCTACGCCCTCTACAGGTCGACGAGGTTCAACTCCCTCATAGAACGCCTAGCCGAGGCGGCCCCGGGGCTGTGGAGGGTCGTCGGGAACATGGGGGTCGCCACCTCGCCGGGGATGACCCTCTACATCTCCTATCTACTCCTGATGAATCTCCAGAGGTTCTTCTACGCCCCTGAGAGGGCTTCACCCGTCGTCCCCATCATCCCCGGGGTCACCGTCAGGTTCGCGAGTCTCCCCTGGTTCTTCCTCTCAGCCGGCCTCATCATCCTGATCCACGAGCTCTCCCACGGCGTCCAGTGCGTCGTGGAGGGGATACCCCTCAAGTCCTCGGCCCTCGTCTTCGCCGTCTTGACCTTCGGAGGCGCCGTGGAGCCCGATGAGGAGGCCCTGGAGTCGGCCGACAGCCTGTCGCAGATGAGGGTCTACGCCGCCGGCTCCTTCTCCAACCTCGTCGTCGGCCTCTCAGCCCTCCTCCCCCTCCTCCTCTACGGCAGGGGGATGCCGCCGCCGCTGCTCTACCTCCTCCACTGGACCTACTTCCTCTCGCTGAACATAGCGATGGTGAACATGCTCCCCATAAGGCCTCTGGACGGCTGGAGGATGCTGAAGGTCATCGCCGACGCCAAGGGGCTCCCCCTCCTCGAGAAGGTGGCCACCGGCTCCTTCCTGCTCCTCGTCGCCCTCAACCTCGGCCTCAGCCTCCTCAACTTCGGCCTCATACCCCTCTAGCTGCGCAACGCATTTATCAGATGCCTCGGAAGGGATCATGCGGCGGCAGGGAGGACCCGGGGAGCTAGCCCTTCCCCACGCCTCAAACGGGCTCCACGGAGGGGGTCAGCAACCCCGGGGGGTGGTGGGGGAGGGCT
>LUCA01000015.1 GCA_001593875.1 Candidatus Bathyarchaeota archaeon B23 | reverse complement strand
CTGGGGTGGCCTCCACCTACTTCAGGCCTCAGCCCGAAGCCAGGCCCCTGAGGGTCGACGTCCTCGCTTCCCTCATCGGCCACCCGGAGCCCTGGGAGACCTATGGGGCCGACGGCTTCGTGGAGGAGGACTGCCCCCTCTCACCCCTGGAGGAGCTGCTAAACCACCTCGCCTACTGGTTCTGCAACGAGGTGGAGTACAACCTCCCCCTCCATCAGGCCGACCTCATCGCCAGGTTTGATAGAAACCTCTATGAGTCGAGGTATGAGCCCCTCATAATCAGTAGGCTGGAGGAGGCGGGGCTGAGCTTCCTCAGCCGGAGGAGGGTGCTGAGGCGTTGAGGGAGTACGGCTACGTCATCGGCCAGGCGGATCCCACGCACTTCGACTTCAACATCTCCGACCCCGACTACAGGCCTGTGAACTATGAATATGTGGAGCTGGAGGTGGAGGAGCAGCTCCCCGACGGCTCAAGGCGGGGGATCAGGGTTCTAGGCCAGGTGAAGCGCCTCATCTCCAGCCACCCCTTCTACGACAGGAGGACCACCCCCGAAGCCGCCTGGAAGCAGCGGGAGCTGGGGCTGAAGCCCGACCTGCTGCAGGTCTACGCCACGGCGAAGGTGTTGGGCTACATCGACGAGGCCTATGGGAGGAGGGAGATTCGCAGACCCAGGTCACCCCCTATGCCCGGGACGCCGGTCTACAGGGCCTCAGATGAGCTGCTGAGGACCTTCTTCACCCTCCCCGAGGGGGAGATACCGCTCAAGGTGGGCCACCTCCTCCACAGGGAGAACATCATCGTCCCCATCTCGGGGAGGGAGCTCCACAGGCATATGGCCATCTTAGCCATGACCCGATACGGGAAGAGCTACCTCGCAGGGCGCATCATGGAGGAGCTCCTGAGGAGGGGGGCCTCCATCCTGGCGATAGACGTCCACGGAGACTACGCCGACATGGTCCTGGACCCGGAGGGGAGACTCCACGAGTTCTTCCACGACAAGGTCGCCGTCTACAGACCAGAGGCCGCCGAGCGCTTCGAGGCGCCCCACGTGAAGCCCTTGAGGCTGAGTGCCTCCTCCATAGGCTTCAGGGAGCTCTGCGCCCTAACCCGCGTAGAGGGACCTCGTCAGAGATTCCTCCTCAGGAGAGTCCTCGAGGAGGTGAGGGGGGAGCACCCCCAATACACCCTCGACGAGGTCCTAGAGCGCTTGGAGCGGAGGATGGAGGAGGCGAGGGGGGCTGAGGGGGAGAGGATAGAGGGGGTGATTGAGAGATTGGAGGACCTGAGGAGGGAGGGCATCTTCACCTACGGCGACGTCGAAGTCAAGGCCTTCTTCAAGCCTCGACGCCTCTCAGATATCTATCTCAGCGGCCTGCCGGACTATGTTCAGGACGTCCTCGTCGGCGTCATCCTCCGCAGGGTCTTCGAGGCCAAGTATCGACGGCAACCCTGGGCGAGGCACCCCCTCTTCATCTTCATCGAGGAGGCCCACAGGTTTGCGGCCCCCCCGGAGCGGGGCAGCAGATTCAGCAGGGACATCATCGCCAGAATAGCCGCCGAGGGCTCCAAGTTCGGCCTCTTCCTCACCGTCATCAGCCAGCGGCCCAGGAGGTTGGACCCAGACATCCTCAGCAACTGCGGAAACCTCGCCATCTTCAGGGTCATCAACCCCCAGGATCAGAGGACCATCCAGGCGGCGAGCGAAGCCTTCTCCGAGGACCTCCTCAACGACCTCCCAGCCCTGGAGCAGGGGGAGGCCGTCCTGGTGGGCCCCTTCGTCCCCATACCGGTGATGATCAAGACCATGGAGCGGGAGACGAGGCATGGGGGGAGAACCCCCGACGTCTACAGCCTCCTCAGGGAGGCCCTAAGGGAGGCGGAGGAGGATGAGGAGGATGAAGCCCTCTATTAGGGGTGGGAGGCCATGAGGTTCGCCGTCTTGGCTGACGCCCACATAGGGCGGTCCATACCCCTAGCCATCGCCGAGCATCGACGTAAGGCCTTCACGGAGGCCTTCAGGAAGGCCGTCGACGCCATCCTAGACATCGGCGTCGACTACATCTTCATCTGCGGAGACCTCTTCGAGCGTCGAACCCTGAGGCCTCACTTGGTTCAATTCGTCCACGACGAGCTCTACCGCCTGGCGACGGAGACCCTTGAGCGACATGGCTATGAGCCCAAGATCCTCGTCGTCAGGGGGAACCACGACGGCCGCCCCCTATCGGATACCCTCGACTACATCAGGCATCCACTGGCCAAGTATCTCCACGTCTTCGACGAGGAGCACCTGGTCTACGACGACGGGAGGCTCCACGTCGTGGGCCTGGGCTACTACGAGAACGTCTCCAAGGCCTATGAGAAGCTGGTGAGGCCGGCCTTCGAGGGGGCTGAGGGCCTAAGGGTCTTGATGCTCCACACCTTCATCCAGGGCTACCAGGAGGTCCCACTCTACAGCCCGTCGCTCACCATCGACGACCTGGCGGAGGTCGATCCCCGCTACGTCTTCGCAGGCCACCACCATGAACGGCATAGGCCCAGGAGGCTGCCGAACGGCGGATGGCTGCTCACCCCGGGCTCCCTGGAGATGTACGACTTCGGCGAGAAGCCCGAGAAGGGCTTCTACATCGTCGAGGACGCCGAGGCCTCGGAGCCCAGCTTCAAGTGGATCCCCATAGAGCCGATGCACGTGATGAGGCGTATCCCCGTCGCCTCCGACAGGCGGAGGCCGCCGGAGTGGTATGCCCAACGCATCCTCGAGGCCGTGGAGGGCTTCGTGGAGGAGTTGAGGAGGCTGAAGAAGCCCGGCTACCTCAGGGTTCCTGTGACGGGGCCCCTCTCCGAGGGGCTGCCCAGCGACGTCGATCTCGAGGAGGTGGATCGCATCAGGGAGGAGGAGCCCCTCCTCCTCTGGGTGGATGTGGAGACCATGGGGTTGGAGATGCCTCCTTTTATGCCTCCGCCCGGCGGGGAGGAGGTGGCCGTGGAGGAGTTCTTCCAGGACTTCGGCCCCTTCGCCGAGGAGATCGGGGAGATGCATGAGCGGGTGAGGGAATCCCTGGAGGAGGAGGCGAGCGTCGAGACGGGGCTGCTGACGCCCAGCAGGAGGAGGCCCCTCATAGAGGAGTGGCTGAAGAGGTTTGAGGGCCGCAGCTTCAGGGGCGAGCAGCCATGATCGAGGAGCTCGCCCTGGAGAACTTCAAGTGCTACGGCAGCCGGCAGACGGTGAGGTTCAAGCCCGGCGTCAACAAGATCTCGGGGCGGAACGCCTCGGGGAAGACGACGCTGCTGGAGGCCATCCTCTTCGCCCTCTTCGGAGAGGTGCCCGGCGTCAACAAGCGAGACCTGATACCGCTGAGGGGGGGTAAGCTCCACGTCTCCCTACGCCTCAAGAGCCCTCTGACAGGGCAGGGGGTGAGGGTCACCAGGGAGGGGATGCTCATCCCAAGTCGCCGTGGAGGCGAGGAGTTCCAGACGACGCTGCTGAAGCTGGAGGTGGAGGGCGAGGAGAGGCCCTACACCAAGGAGAGGGAGGTTCAACGGCGGATGAGGGAGCTGCTGGGCATCGGCAAGCGGACCTTCTTCAACGTGGTCTACGCCAGGCAGAAGGAGTTCGTCGACCTCCTCAACCCCCGGAGGGTGAGGATGGACGCCATCCTGGGGCTGACGACGCCGGCCGAGATCAGGGAGCAGCTCAGGGAGGTGAGGAGGAGGCTCGAAGAGCGGGGAGGCTTAGCCGAGAGGGGAGCCATAGAGGAGCGCATAAGGGCTGCGGAGAAGGCCATCGAGGAGGCCGAGGGGGAGCTGAAGGGGCTGTCGGAGCGGAGACGGGAGCTGGAGGAGGGGCTGAAGGAGGCGAGGGCGAGGCTTAGGGCCGTGGAGGAGCGGCTGAGGGTGGCTGAAGACCTCCAGGCCGAGTTCGATCGGCTGAGGGAGGCCGAGACGGAGCTGGAGGTGTTGAGGGGGAGACGCCGGGATAGGGAGGAGGAGCTGGTCAGCCTCTACAAGGAGATCGGCGAACAGCCCGAGAGGCGGCTGGCGGAGCTCCAGGAGAGGCGGAGGGAGATGGCCGAGCTGGAGGGACGCCTCCAGAGGACGTTGGAGGAGGAGTTGATGGCCGAGCGTAGACGCCTCGACGGCGAGATAGCGACGTTGAGACATCAGATCGAGGACCACCTACAGCTGAAGGAGAGCGGCCTCACCCGGTGTCCGAAGTGTGGACAGGTCATCGACTACCAGCTCCTGGAGAGCGACATAGAGACTTGGAGGCGTGAGCTGGAGGAGAAGCAGCTCCGCCTCAGCGACCTGGAGGCTGAAATCAAGGCGACTCAGGGTCAGCTGAGGTCGGCGAGGGAGCGACGCCTGGAGGTGGAGAGGGCTCTTTCGAGGTTCGTGGAGCAGCTGCGACGTATAGAGGAGCTGAGGAAGGCCGTGAGGAACCTCTTCGAGAGGGGTAAGCAGCTGGAGGCAGAGCTGGAGGCGAGGGGGGAGGCCGTCAGGCATAGGGCCGGGGAGACCCTGAGCCGAGCCTTCACCACCCTCGAGGAGGCGAGGAGGGGCGTCGAGGAGCATCTGAAGGGGCTGAGGGAGGAGTCCTCGAGGGCTGAGGCTGAGGCGAGATCCCTAGAAGCCCTGATGGAGGAGGGAGAGAGGCGGCGGCTGGAGGTGGAGCGCCGCCTAGGGGAGGCGAAGAGGACGCTGGAGGAGGCGGTGGCTCGGCTCAATAGGGTGAGGGAGTATGAGGCGAAGATATCGGTGTTAGAGCGCATCGTAGAACGCTACGGGAGATATGAGAAGGAGCTCCGAGACCGGGTTCTACGCCGATTGGAGTGGCTGACCTACAAATACTTCCAGAGGCTGACGGATCAACAGGTCTACGCTGGCTGCCACATAGACCGGGAGACCTACATCCTGGAGGTCAGGCCCCTAGGGGCTGAGAGGATGATCCCCGCCTGGAGGGCCGGCGGCGGCCATGAGAGCCTCTTCGCCCTCTCCGAGCGCCTAGCCCTCCTGAGGGTGATGGGCTTCCCCCACCTCCTAGTCCTCGACGAGCCCACGGACGCCGTGGACTCGGAGAACATACCGCAGCTGTTGGAGTACATCGCCCGAAGCGGGAGGGAGATAGGGCAGATACTCCTCGTGACCCACCACGGCTACGGCGAGGAGGAGGGCGTCAACATCATAAGGGTGAGGAGGATCCAGGGGGAGTCGAGGATATATCAAGAGGATTAGGGGATACGCCTAGGCTTGAACTTCCTCTCCTTATACTTCCCCACCACCCTCACGTGGGTCCCCTTCCTCGTGGCCGCCGCCACGATCTTCTCCGTCGCCTCCCTACACCCCCGTCGCCAGGGGCAGCTCTCACACTCCTCCCCTAGGCCATACATTCCATAGCACTCAGGGCGTCTCCCCCTCTCACTCATCCCATCGACACCCCTAGATGGAGGGTTAAAAACCTTCTTAGCCTCACCCTATTTATACCCGGTGAGGGACCTGAGAGGGGGGAGATGGCTGGAGCCGGGTGATCGAGCCCTCATAGGGGCCTGCGGCATTGACTGCTCCAGATGTAGAATCTACCTCGCCTACACCGCCGGCGACGTGGAGTGGCAGAGGCAGATCATAAGAGACCTCTTCGGCGAGGATTCAGACATCAAGCCGGAGCAGATCACCTGCGGCGGCTGCGGCGGAGACCCGAGCATCCACTGGAGCCCTGATTGTAGGATCAGGCTCTGCGCCCACGGGAGAGGCCTCACAGCCTGCAGCCAGTGTCCGGAGTTCCCCTGCTCCAAGTTGGAGGGCTTCTACGCCGAGGGATACGAGGAGGCTAGGAGGAACGCCTTAAGGCAGCGGGAGGTGGGCCTTGAGGCCTGGTGGAGAGAAGAGGTTAGGAGAGGGAGAGAGTCATAGGCGGGAAAAAGTGTTGTGATCTCCCGAGAAGAACCCCCACTTTAGCAGCAGCTCTCCTTCTTCTCCTCGGCACAGCAGAGGGGCTTCTCCTTCTTCTTCTCCTCTTTGACGCAGCAGGGCTTCTCCTCCATAGGTGACCCCTCCCCCTACCTCCCAGGGCCTAATAAATCCTCTGATGATAGGAAGGCCTTTAACCAGCTTATGGGATGATAGATGAGGGCGTATGGAGCTTAAGGCCGAGGCCCTTGAGCGTTATCTCTCCAAGGTCTTCGGAGGGAGGGCCTCGATAATTCATCTCCAGCCCCTGGGAGTGGCCGTGAAGGACGCCGACGCCCTGAAGGCCTACGGCTATGGGATTCCGCTGCGCATAGACCTCGAGGTGGAGGGGGAGCCCCACAGCGTCGTCGTCAACACCATAAAGCCGGGAGGCTTCGGCCACGAGCGGATGGCGGACAGGGCGGCGATCCTCCTCTGGCAGTCCAAGGCCTTCAACAAGCTGCCGAGGCACGTGAGGGCCCTGGACATCGGGGCCTTCACCCACGATGGCTCGGCCATCAGCCTAGGCGAATGCGAGGAGCTCTTCCTGCTCACAGACCTGGTGGGTGGGAGGGAGTACTTCCACGACCTAGACCGGATAAGGGACAGCGGAAGGCTGTCCCAGCTGGACCTGGAGAGGTGTAGGGCGCTGGCCCACTATCTCGTCGAGATACACTCCGTCAAGAGGGATGAGCCGGAGCTCTATCTGAGGCGTATCAGGGAGCTCATCGGCCACAGCGAGTGCATCTTCGGATTGACGGACAGCTACCCCGAGGAGGCGGAGTACATCAGGGCTGAGGAGCTCATCGAGATCGAGAAGCGCTGCATCGAGTGGAGGTGGAGGTTGAAGCATAAGACCCATAGGCTCAGCCAGGTCCACGGCGACTTCCACCCCTGGAACATCCTCTTCAGGGAGGGCGTCGACTTCACCCTCCTAGACCGCAGCCGAGGTGAGTGGGGGGAGCCGGCTGACGACGTCTCGGCGATGACCATCAACTACCTCTTCTACTCGCTGCAGGTGAACGGCGACCTCAGCGGCCCCTTCAGGGGGCTGTGGGAGGCCTTCTACCGGTTGTATCTCGATGAGACGGGGGATGAGGAGCTCCTAGAGGTCATCCACCCCTTCTACTGCTGGAGGGCCCTCGTCATCGCCTCGCCGGTCTGGTATCCAACCCTCAGCCTCAAGGTTCGACGAGGCCTATTGAACTTCGCCAGGAACATCCTGGAGGTGGATGCCTTAAATCCCTGGGACATCGATCCGCTCTTGGAGGAGGGGCCTTGAAGAAGGCGCCCGGATGGGCCGTCTGGATCACGGGGTTGCCGGCCTCGGGGAAATCGACCATCGCTAGGGCCTTGAAACGTAGGCTGAGGGAGATGGGGGTGGAGGCCCAGATACTGGAGTCGGATGTCGTGCGGAGGGTTCTGACGCCGAGGCCGACCTACTCGCCGGAGGAGAGGGACTTCTTCTACAACGCCCTCGTCTACATCGGGGTGCTGCTGGTTCAGAACGGCGTGAACGTCATCTTCGATGCCACGGCCCACAGGCGGAGGTGGAGGAGGGCCGCCCGGGGGCTGATCGACAAGTTCCTCCAGGTCTATATTCGATGCCCCTTCGAGGTCTGCCGGGAGAGAGACCCCAAAGGCATCTACAGGATGGTGGAGACGGGGGAGGCCCGGTACGTCCCCGGGGCCCAGGTCGGGTATGAGGAGCCCTGGCAGATCGACGTCGAGGTCGACTGCGTGAGGGACACCCCGGAGGAGGCGGCTGAGAGGATCATAGAGGCGATGAGGGAGAATGGCTTCCTCTAGGCATCTAAGGCTTCTCGTCGAGGCCGCTGAGAGGGTTAGGGCCTCCATCCTGAGGGCTGAGGGGGAGAGGCGGGGGCTGAGCCTGGAGAGGCGTAAGCGCATCGTCGACGAGGCTGCGGAGGAGGCCCTGGAGGCCTATCTAAGGGGGAGTGGGGCCTCGATAAGATTGGTGAGTGAGGAGGGAGAGGCGACCTACAGGGGTGGGGAACTCCTCCTCATCGCCGATCCCCTCGACGGGACGACGAATACGGCGTCGGGCATCCCCTTCTCAGCCGTCGCCCTGCTGCTCTCCGAGACCGAACACCTCTCCGGGGCCCTCGCCTCCGTCGTCCTCGACGTCGCCTCAGGCGATGTCTACAAGGCCGAGAGGGGGCTGGGAGCCTGGAGGGATGGGGAGCCCATAAGGCCGAGGAGGCCCAGGCCGATACCCAGAGCCGTCATAAGCATAGACCTCAGCAAGTCAGCCCCCCTGGAGAGGGTTAGGAGGCTCATCGCCGAGGCTCGACACCTCAGGCAGCTGGGCTCGGCAGCCCTCTCCCTCTGCCTAGTGGCCTCCGGCATCCTAGACGCCCACGTCGACGTCAGAGGCGTCCTGAGGGCCGTGGACTCGGCGGCGGCCCTCCACATCCTCAGGGAGGCCGGAGGCGTCTACAGGGTGAACGGCGTCTACCTGGGAGACCTGAGGCTGACTAGGGGGAGCAGGCTCTCCGTCATAGCGGCCTCCAGCGACGAGATGCTGAGAGCCATCGAAAAACTAGTGGCGTAACCCGAGAGGAGGGAGGAAAACGGTGAACTCGGCCTCCTAGAAGACCTGAGAGGTTTAGGCAGCTGCCCCCGGTCACGGAGGAGCCTTTTAGGGCGATCAACCCATTATACCCTGATCATGCTCTTCCCCCAACCCCTGAGGAGAGCCCTCTTCAAAGCCCGGGTCAACCGCTTCCTAGGCCTAGCCGAGGTCGACGGCTCCCAGGAGGAGGTCTACATACCTAACCCCGGGAGGCTCCAGGAGCTTCTGAGACCGGGGGTGACGGTCTACCTCTCTGAAAACCCCTCCCCCCGACGGAAGACCAGCTTCGATCTGGTGCTCGTCGAAGCCGGAGGCCTCCTCGTCTCCATAGACTCCCGGATACCGAATAGGCTGTTCGTGGAGGCGATGGAGGGGGGTCAGCTGAGGGAGTTTGAGGGCCTCCAAATCGAGGGGAGGGAGGTCCCCCTAGACGGCTCCCGAATAGACTTCCTCCTCTCCGACGGCCATCGCCGGATGCTGGTGGAGGTGAAGTCCTGCACCCTCGTGGAGGAGGGGGTCGCCCTCTTCCCGGACGCCCCCACGGAGCGGGGGCGAAGACACCTGAGAAGCCTCGCCGAGAGGCCTGGGGGCTTGGAGGCCGCCGCCGTCTTCATCATCCAGCGGGGGGACGCCGAGGTCTTCAGGCCTAACGTCGAGCTGGACCCGGCCTTCGCCGAGGCGTTGAGGGAGGCCCGGGGGATGGGCGTAGACGTCTACGCCCATCGATGCCACGTCACCCTCGAGGGCATCTGGGTGATGGGGGAGGTCGACGTTGAGATACCTGATTAAGATAAGAGATGGGGATGTGATGAAGCGAATTTTGTTAGTTGATGTTAAATCACCGGGGGATGCCGCTCTAGGGGACGGAAACGATTTTTAAGCTTCCACTCCCCCATAAAGGGGGAGAAGGGGGATGGGGAAGAAGAAGGTAATCAGCGAGAGGGACATCAAGGAGGAGTTAGTCTACCCCTCGGAGAACGACGTCCTAGGGATAGTTGAGAAGCTGTTGGGTTATGATCGAGTCCTCGTCCGATGCCAGGATGGCCACACCCGGGTCTGCAGGATCAGGGGGAAGATGAAGCGGAGGACCTGGATTAGGGAGGGGGATGTGGTCCTCGTCTCTCCCTGGGACTTCCAATATGAGACCCGGGGAGACATCTTCTGGCGCTACACCCACGGTCAGGTTGAGCGGCTGAGGAGGGAGGGGGTCCTCAAGATAGAGTAGTCCGGGGAGGGGCCTTGAGCGGGAGAGACGAGCTGGAGGAGGTGGAGGAGGAGGTCAGACGATACGAGGAAGAGAGCCTGATGAAGGAGAAGCGCTCCGAGGAGTTCGAGGTCATCGAGGAGGTCTTCGACAGGCTCACCCTCGAGGGCGTCTATAGGTTGATGAAGAAGGGCGTCATAGACCGGCGTCGTAAAGGCGGGGAAGGAGGGGCGCATCTACTGGGGCCTGACGCCGCAGAGGGAGGAGATCGCCATAAAGATATACTACACCACGACGGCCGATTTCAGGAGGGGGATGCTCAAATACATCGAGGGCGACCCCCGCTTCAAACGGGTGCGGAGGGACCCGAGGGGCCTCATCTACACCTGGACCAGGAAGGAGTTCAAGAACCTCAAACGGGCTGAGGAGGCGGGGGTGAACGTCCCAAAGCCTCACTCCTTCTACAGAAACATCCTGGTCATGGGCTTCATCGGCCACGACGGCGTCCCAGCCCCGCTGCTGAGGGAGGCGACGCCCGGGGACCCGGAGGCCTTCTACCGCCGGCTTCTGAGGGAGGTCAGGCTGCTCTACACCGGCGCAGGCCTCGTCCACGGGGACCTCAGCGAATACAACATCATGATCTGGGAGGAGGAGCCTGTCATCTTCGACATCTCTCAAGCAGTCCTGTTGGATCACCCCCTCTCCAACCAGCTGCTGAGGAGGGACCTAGATAACATAAACGCCTACTTCTCGGAGCTAGGCGTAGAGGTTTTAGATGTCGAAGAGATTGAGCGGTGGGTTAGGGGTGGAGCCGAAGACCTATGTTAAGATACCCATAGAGCGGATCGGAGTCCTCATAGGGCCGAGGGGCGTCGTCAAGAGGAGATTAGAGGAGCACTTCGACGTGAGGATCAGCATCGACAGCGACTCGGGATCGGTGGAGATCTCCCCCGCCTCAGGGTCGACGGATCCAGCGAACATCTACACGGTGATGAACATCGTCAAGGCCATAGGGAGGGGCTTCTCCCCCAGGAAGGCCATGAAGCTGGGGGAGGAGGACCACGGCCTTGTCATCATCGACCTCACCGACCACGTAGGTCGATCCAAGAACGCCTTGAAGAGGGTGAGGGGGCGCATCATAGGCCGCAGCGGCAAGGCGAGGGCGATGCTGGAGGAGCTCACCGAGACCCTCATCAGCGTCTACGGGGATACCGTCGCCATCATAGGCCGGGTGGATCGGCTGCCAGTGGCCCGGGAGGCGGTGATGATGCTCATCAAGGGCGCCTTCCACAGCACCGTCTGGAGGTACCTCTACGAATATCGCCGTCGACTGAGGAAGGAGAAGATGCTCCTCTGGGAGGGGGAGGAGGTGGAATAGTTGGCCGAGACCAGCTATAAATCCATAAGCCCCTCCGACTTCTTCTACAGGAACCGGGAGATCGCCGGCTTCAGCAACCCCAGCAGGGCGATGTACTCGGCCGTCAGGGAGCTGGTTGAGAACGCCCTAGACGCCTGCGAGGTCCGAGGGACGCCGCCCGACATCTACATCAGAATCCGAGAGGTCTCAGTCACCGGGGAGGGCACCAGCGTCTATGCGTTGAGTGTGGAGGACAACGGGACCGGGGTCCCGTCGAAGCATATACCCCGATGCTTCGGCCAGGTCCTCTACGGCTCTAAATACGTCTTGAAGCAGAGCCGTGGAACC
>LUCA01000075.1 GCA_001593875.1 Candidatus Bathyarchaeota archaeon B23 | reverse complement strand
GGCTCTCCTCCACCAACCCTGGAGGAAATCCCTCGTCAACACCCCACCACAACCTCCAGGTAACCCAACCCAATAAACTACGGCCTTATCTTTATATATATCGTGATTATCTCTTACCCCCGCATATCTATTTTAAGATTTTCGAAATCCCTTATGATAAATGTAAGACCAAACTAACAACAGGAGGAAGAGGCTCCCGATAGAGAAGGAGAGGGACCTACTCACGCTAGGCGAGGTGGCCTCGATGGTGAGGAGCGCGGACCACCCCCGGGAAAAGGCCCTCCTCATGACCCTCTACGAGGGAGCCCTCAGCCTCAGGGTGAGCTCCGTCCGATTCGATCAGTATGGGGGCTCGATCATGGTGGACGGGAAGACGGGTCAGAGGCGGATAAGGCTGGTGGACGCCATCCCATACGTGAGGGACTGGCTCAACTCCCCCCTCAAGGACGACCCCGAGGCCCCACACTGGATCGTGACGCGAGGAGCCACCCTCCATGATCCCTCAATCTATCTCCCTGTTCCGAGAACGGCGGGCGACGATTACCATCATTTCGCTGGTGTTGTTGAACGGCTGTCGGTCGTGTCCCCCGTACCAGGCCTCAATCTCGAAGCCGTTCTCCTCGAGGAGTCGCCGGATGCTATCAGGCGTATGGATATAGACCTCGCCTCCCTCATGGTACCTCTCCAGCATGCGGCCGTCCTCGTAGACCTCGTACCAGAGGTCCACCGACATCAGCCGTTTCTCTGGGTAGATTCTTTTGAAGCCGAGGCGGACCACGGTTCTCTCCCTGTTAAGGGGCTTCCGCTGAACGAACCAGCCGCTGTCCTCCTTCAACTTGGGGATGTGGGCGAGGTCGAAGGCGTAGACGCCGCCGGGGGCGAGGTGCCGCCGGATGCACCTGAGGGCGGAGGCCTGATCCTCCCCGGTGAGGAGGTGGTCGAAGCTGTAGCTGGGGAAGTAGACGAGGCCGAACCGCTCGTTGAGGTCGAAGTCTCGGACATCCGCCTTAACCAGACGGACGAGCCTGCGGACCTCTGGTGGCTCCCTGGCGAGGTTCCTCTCCGCCGCCCTGAGCATGTGGGGAGAGTTGTCGATGCCCCAGGTCTCGACGCCAGATCGGGCGAGCTGGATGGCGAGGCGGGCGGTGCCGACTCCCAGCTCCAGGGCTTTCTCTCCGTGCCTGTGGGCGAGTTCCAGGTAGAAGGGGGCGTCGTCCTTGGCGCTGAAGAGGTCGTAGAACCTCTCGGCTCCTTCCTGGTAGGTCATCCCATCATACTCCCAGATTAGGGTGGAGGAGCACCTCTTCCGCCCTCCCGAGCCTTTAGGCCATCCATCTTTTTAACTTTACGAATCCATGGTGATGAATCTTCAGCACAGCCCTCAGCGACTCATCATCCATCTCTCCTAGACTCCTTCCCAACCCCGCCCCATCTCCTCTCCCATATGTTTCTCTCTGTGTGTTTGCGGTGAGGTGGTGCGAGGCGGCGGGTGGGGTCGGAGAAGCTGATGGGCGGGCGGTCGGCGCATGCTTCACATCAGATCAGATGAGGAGGAGGCGTTTTTTCGGGCTTCTTTTCCAAAGCCGCTCCCTGCGGTCAACATTATGTATGTAATGTTGAGTTCCCTGACTTCTGAAGGCAGCCATTGAGGATGGTCAGTGAAATCAACCGCTGAAACCGACCGATGACGCCCGTCATCGGTCCAGCATGGGCCGTGGGTGTCGGGGATGTCTCCATCGCCTTAAGCGTCTCCTAGGCCCTTATAGGCGGAAAAGGCCGAATGGGTTAAGAATCCTATACAGCTGGAGGGGGGTAATGGGTTAAAAGGGGCGGTTCCGCCTTAAACGACTGGGGAGCCCTATAGAGTGAGGGGTTCTCATGTTTTTTATTTAGGCCTCGGGGAGTCGGGGAGATACGACCCCCAAGCGTATTAATGTAATTAAATGGCATCCATTTTGAATTGTATCTCAAAAAGAAGCATAGGTCAGCATCAGGGGATCAAGTTGAGCCTCTCTTTATCGATTGCAGCGTCCAGCTCCTCTTCTCCTCCGATGTACAGCCGCCTGACGCCTTCCTCCTTGACGAGGCCCGCCTTCGATGAGAGCCAGCTGCTTCCAATATAGGTGTAGGTCCAGTTTCCACCATTCACATAGATCTCACATCTGATGTTGAATCTCACCTCGGCGCAGATGTATCGCCTACCATCTCCCACTTCAACCCATTCAAAATTTGCCACCCTCTCCTTCCCGGAGTAGATGCCGGGGTACTGCCTACCCCTCTGTGTCAAGGTGTAGTTGCTCCTATAGCTCCAATGATCCCCCCTCCTTAAGGGATAAGGCGTCTTGGGCAGGGGAGGAGTGTAGGAGGCATTTGCCTCCTCCGACTCCCATCCAAGTAGGTTTCCTTCCTCATCGTAGTGGTAGATGGTTGTCTTGTTGAGGCGCTCCACCCAGACCTCTGTCTCGCTGACCTTCACCCACCTAACGGTATGCTGCTCCTCATCTATCGTCTCCACGTAGATCTTCTCTGTCCCCACGGGGAGCTGTGGCTCGGTTATCTCCTCGATGGTGATGGCCTCAACGGGTTTTACCTTGGAGATGAGGTCGATGAGGTTTAGCAGTAGCCTGTAATTGTCCTCCACGTAGCAGTAGGGCTCCGTCAGGAGGGTGAGGTCTCCGAGGGCGATGAGGGTTCCGTTGCCGTAGTAGAAGTGGGCGATGACCGTATATCTCCCCCTCCTCTCAGCCGTGGAGGAGTAGGTGGTGTTCCTGCTCCAGGCGACGCCGTAGTTGGAGTAGATGGGGGCTGCGGTGAAGAGCACGATCCTCTCCACACCTCTAGTGAGGTTGTAGTCGATGAACTCGTCGATGTAGATGTTCCTGTAGAAACCGTAGAAGTCCTCCTCGTCGTAGAGGTAGCCGTTGGCGAAGCTGAGGCCGAACCTATTAGCCAGTGAATTCATAGGTCCATTAAGCTCTGGTACGGTCACGTACTCCGTTGAGGGGTCGTAGAGGAGTAAGAGCAGGCCGCCCTGGGAGACGAAGCTCTCTATCGCCCTGCCCTCCTCGGTGTTGTAAGCCTGGGTAGGCGCAGCCACGATGAGGCAGCTGGCATTATCCAACGCCGACTCCAGCTTATCCCAGTTGGAGACAAAGCCCACAGGGATCTTCCGATTAACCAACTCCCCCACCAGGACGTTGAGGGTCCACCTCGAAACCCTATTGCCATGCGTCAAATCGACGAGAACCAGTCCGCCCCCCTCCGCCTCCTCGCCCCCCTCTTCGGTGGTGGTCTCCCCCTCGCTCACCTGGAAGCCCCGCTCGGGTAGATAGAGATAATAGAGAGTTGGAGGCGGATGGAGGCTCTTCAGATACTCGACGTTTAGATCTCTCCAGCTTCTCACAGCTGTCTCGTTGTATACCTCCATGTTCAGCCCCCCCTCCTCAACCAGCTCGTTGAGTTCGACTACGTCGTATTTCGCTAGGCCTGCCTCCCCTGCAACCCTCTCGATGGCGTCCTGCAGTGAACCGATCTCATCCGTCAGGCCAAGCCTCACCGCCTCGCTGCCGAGGTATACCTTCCCCCTCATCAACTCCTTGGCTGATAGCTGAAGCCTCTCCCCCCTCCTCTCCATCACCGTTGAGATGAAGTTCTCTAGGCTCTCGGTGAGGTTGAAGGGGAATTGGAGTCTGGAGAAGCCGGTCACCTTGTAGGCTCCAGACTCCAGCACCCTCTCGGAGGGGATGAGCACTGGGGGGCCGACGCCTATGACGCCTACGTTTCCGACGAGGGAGGTGGGTAGGGCGTAGATGTAGTCGGCGGCGACCGCTATATAGTAGCCCCCTGACAGGGCGGAGGTTATGGAGGCCACGAGGGGTTTCTTCTCCCCCAACTTGAGGAGGTCGAGGTAGATGCGATGTCCTCCACGGTCCCCCCAGGGGAGTCGACGACGACTACCACGGCCTTGATGCTGTCGTTTAGGAGGGCGAGGTTGATGGCTTCCGTAGCCCTCTTGGAGTCCTCCGAGGTGATGATCGCCCCCTCAACCCTCAGGATGCCCACGAGTTTCCTCCGAGGCCTGAAGAGTCTTGGAGGCCTCAGCGAGAGGTAGAGGGCTCCGGAGGAGAGGATTATCGAGGCGATGAAGAGGATCAAGACCCCTCTAGAGATGCTTAATCGTAGAGGCCTCAACTCAACCTTAGATGACCCCTAGCGGATTAAAGAGTTATTCATTTAGGGGTTAGAAAAAGGTGAAATGGTCGATTCATCAACGCTGTGCGAAGTGGTAGAGCACCGAGGCCATGCTCTTCTCCATCCCCTCAAGGCCGTGGATATACCCATACTTCGCCTCGCACCCCTCGACGACGATGTACTCATTCGGGCTGTGGGCCAGGCCCCCATGCCCCAGGGCTCCACCGGCTATCGGCAGCTTCAAGGGCTCGCCGGCGAAGACATAGGCAGGCCAGGCCGGGCTCGTCAACACCGGGTTGGCCACCGGCGGATAGATCGTGTACCTCACCCCGAACTCCTCGAAGACGTCGTAGAGGGACTCGGCGACGGGATTCTTATGGTCGACCAAGGCCCAGGGGTATCCAGCCAGCCTCCTGAGGGCCACATCCTCGTATCCATGCCCGTCCAGGTGGGCTCTGATCTTCCTGAAGAGGTCGTCGATGTCCTGCTTGGGGACGAAGCGTATGTTGTGCTTCGACATCACCTTGTGGGGTAGCAGCGTCTTCGTCCCAGGCCCCGTCCAGCCTCCCCAGATGCCGTCCAGGTTGAAGCTGGTGCTGAAGAGCATCTCCCTCAGGATCTCCTCCGGCCTCTCCAGGTCTCCCTTGAAGCACTTGACCTTCAGCATCTCCTTCAATATCTCCGGGTCGAAGACCTCCACCGCCGGCGTCGAATGGCGATAACCCTCCTTCAGAAGTCTCAAGTCCTCCTCCGATGGCACCGCCACGTCGTCGTACCAGCCCTCGATCTCAACTCTGTTCCCGTCGTCGCTCACCAGCGTCGACAACATCTTGATATGTCTCCAAGCGGGGCTGTCTAGGATCCTCTTGAGGCCGCCGTGGACGCCGAACTGGGTGGGGCCCCTACCCCAGAGGGCGCCGTTGGTCTCCAGCTCTATGTAGAGGATGCCCTCAGAGCCTAGGGATGGCCTCGCCAAGCCGTTTCGGTCCTGGCTGCAGATGGGGAAGTAGACCCCGTCAGCCCTCCTCAGCTTCTGTTCATAGTCCCTCACGAACTTCGGCATGCTGACGCTCCCCCGCTCCTCCTCGCCCTCAAAGACGAAGATGAGGTTGATCGGCAGCTCGCCGGCGGCCTGCTGGATGGACTCGAAGACGTTGAGGAA
>LUCA01000014.1 GCA_001593875.1 Candidatus Bathyarchaeota archaeon B23 | reverse complement strand
GACGCAGCCGGCCATGTAGACCCCTAGGGTGTCCACTTGGAAGCAGCCGGCTAGGGGAGGGCTCCCACCGATGGCGAAGACCATGATCCTATGGGGGGAGACCCTCAACCCCTGATACAGAACGTATATGGAGCCTAAGGCCAAGGCTGAGAAGGCTATGGCCCAGAGCTCCCTAAGCCTCCTGAAGCCGACTCTCAAGCCTATCAGCCCTATCGGTGGGAGGGCTCCACCCCCCAGGAGGAGCACCATCAAGGGCAGCGGTAGAGGGCCCTTCACCATCACCACCTCAACCTCCTCAGCTTCCTCACATCGAGGGTCCCGTAATGCCTGTAGGCGTTGAGGGCCATCGCCAGGCCGACGGCGATGACGCAGCCGTCTAGGACGATGGCCATCACCACGACGGCCTGGCCCAGGGGGTCTGCGAAGCCGGCCCGGGCGACGGAGAGGGCGATGAAGTTGAGGTTGGCGGCGTTGAAGATGATCTCCAGGCCGATGAGCATCCTGATCATATCCCTCTTCACCATGAGACATCCCAATCCGATGAGTAGGAGGAGGAAGACGGAGGCCAGGAAGGATGTGAGGATCACCGCTCCTCCACCTCCGGCTTCAGTAGGGCGAGGCAGCAGACGACGGCTGCCAGGATGACGAAGGCCTGGGAGAGGAGGTCCAGCGTCCTCCAATCCCAGAGGAATCGGCCGACAGCAGAGGAGACCTCCTTGAAGAGCTTCAGGGGTATGAGGAGCCTCGGCAACCCCTCGACGATGTAAGCGTGGAGGGGGAAGCCATACTCCGCTACGAGGCCCAGGAGGGCTGCGAGACATAGGAGGATGAGGAGGGCTGAGGCATACAACTTGAGCTCTTCCCTCACTCCGTTTCACCTCCTCTGGTGAGGATGACGGTTATTAGGAAGAAGACGACGATGGCCCCTGCGAAGATTGCGAGCTGGAAGACGGAGACCATGGGGGCACCCATCATATAGTATAGGATTCCCAACGAGATGTTGGTGCAGAGGAGGAAGAGGACGGCGTAGACGATGTTGGGAACTGAGACGGCTAATAGGGCGGTGAGGACGACGATGGCTAGTAGGATGAATGCCCAGATCATAGCCTCTCCACCACCTCATACTTCATCTCCTTATCGATTAGAACAGGCCTTATACGCCTCTTAAGCATCGGCAGCACCTCCTTGATGTCTGGAACCTTAGCCAGCCGCTCTGGGGAGTAGACCAAATCGATTCGCTTGTAGGCTGAGAACTCGACGAAGTCCGTCATCGTCAACGCGCCTCGGGGACAGGCGTCGACGCAGAGGCCACAGAGGCTGCAGGTTCCATAGTCTATCTGCGGATACTTCCCCTCCCGCCTCTCGACGGGGACGAGGACTATCGAGGCGCAGGGGCATATCCTAGCGCAGAGGCCGCAGTGGATGCACTTATCGAGGTCGAGCCTATGCCGCCCCCTGAAGCGCTCCGAGAAGATGAGGCGCTCATCGGGGTATTTCACCGTCTGGGAGTTCCTGAGGACGTAGGGGGCGACGATGAGGAAGGGCCTAACCAACTTCTTGAAGAAGCTCATGGCATCAACCCCCACAGCTTCAGGGCTATGGTTATGAAGAGGTTGAGGAGGGCTAGGGGCATCAGGTAGTTCCACCCCAGCCTCAACGTCTGATCCAGCCTCAGCCGGGGATAGACCGTTCGGATGAGGACGATGACGACGACGATGACGGTGAGCTTCAACAACATCCAGAGCACGTGATCGTAGAGGGGGACGCCGAAGAGGCTGGGGCCCATGTAGCCGCCGAGGTAGAGGGTGATGAACAGCAGCGTCCACCCGAGGAAGCTGACGTATTCAGCCATCATGGTGAAGCCGAAGAGGATGCCGCTGAACTCGGTGCGCCATCCCATGACGAGCTCCGTCTCAGCCGTCGGCACGTCGAAGGGTGTCCGCTCAGCCTCCAGGATGAGGCCGACGAAGAAGACCAGGAAGCCGACGATCTGCGGCACCGCAAACCACAGTGGACGCTGAGCCTCCACGATGTCGACGAGATCTAGGCTGCCGGCGAGGAGGGCTGAGGCGGCGGCGCAGACGACGAGGGGTATCTCCCCCGAGATGTAGAGGTAGGCCGTCCTGAAGCTGCCGATGATGGTATACTTGTTGTTGGCGGCCCACCCGGCGAAGATGGGGATGATGGGCGCCAGGCCGGCTATGACGAGGAAGACGGGTAGGCTCAGGCCTCCGGCGTCGAAGAGGACCCAGTTCCTGTCGAAGGGGATGAGGGTGATGGCGAGGGCGGGAATCGTCGGCAACAGTATCGGGGAGGCGAGGAAGAGCATCCTCTCGGCGTCCTCTGGGATGACGAACTCCTTGAAGAAGAGCTTGAGGAAGTCGGCGATGACTTGAAGCCAGCCGGAGCGCTTGCCGCAGTAGAAGGGGCCTATGCGGAGCATCGCCCTGGCGAGGAACTTCCTCTCGAACCAGACGGCGATCATGGCGAAGAGGAGGATGAAGGCCAGGCCGGGCATCACGATGATCTGAAGCAGGGGCTTGAAGTTGAACCAGACGAAGTCCCAGAGCCAGCCTGGAAGCCCCTTGAGGAGGTCTAGGACGAGGCCTGGGGCCTCCCTCAGCAACCATCTAACCAGGGAGAGGATGTAAAGCCAGAGGAGGGTTACGACATCCATCTTCATCACCTATCGCAGTCGAGATACCAGGGGTCTATGGAGTAGAGGACGACGGGGAGGTCTGCGACCAGCACCCTATCCAGCTCGGCTAGACGCTCGAAGACGTACATATTCCTCAGCGTCGGCGAGTTTATCCTCACCCTGTAGGGCTTTAGGCCGCCGTCGGTGAAGATGTGGACTCCCAGCTCGCCCCTGGAGGTCTCAACTCGGCTGAGGGCCTCCACATCCCGCTTGGATCTGGGGAAGAGCGGGACCTTCATCCTCACGGGTCCGCCAGGTATCTCGTCGGCGATCTGCTCCATCATATTGAGGCTCTGCCCTATCTCATGGTATCTCACCTTCAACCTGGCGAAGCAGTCCCCCTCCCTCTCGGTGACGACCTTGAAGTCGAGGTCTCCGTAGGCGGCGTAGGGCTCGTCTCGCCTCACATCCATGTCGACGCCTGAACCCCTCAACACGGGCCCCGTGGCCCCCAGCCTTATGGCATCCTCCCGGCTGAGGACGCCGACGCCACGGTTTCTGATCTCGAAGAGGGGGTTCTCCACCATCGCATCCCAATAGTCCTGGAACCTCCTCCGGAGATACCTCACCGCCTCCCGGATCTCATCCCTGAAGCCCTCTGGGAGATCGGCTCGGACGCCGCCGGGGATGAAGAAGCTGTAGCTCCACCTGGCTCCTGTGAGCTTCTCGAAGAGGTCTAGGAGGACCTCTCGGTCGACGGTGGTCCAGAGGAAGACGGCTGGGAAGTAGCCCGTGCACTCGACTTGGAGGCCGAAGGCGTAGAGGTGGCTGTTGATGCGGCCCATCTCACAGATCAGCGACCTTATCCACTTGGCCCTCTCCGGCACCTCTATGCCGAGGGCCTCCTCGACGGCCTGGACGTAGGCGAGGGCCACGTTGGCGGTGTCCACCATTACCATCCGCTCTATGGGGACTATGCCCTGGAGGAAGGTCCGCCTCTCCAGTATCTTCTCGATGCCCCTATGCGTGAAGCCTATATCGGCGATGATGCGCCTCACCACCTCGCCGTCGACGTCGATGAGGATGCGGGTCTGACCGCTCATGGGGTGCTGCGGCCCCCAGCTGATCCTCATGACCTCCGGCTTCACCTCAGCCTCCCTCAAGGACTTATCCCCTCCCCCTTGAAGTCCTTCCTCAGCGGGTAGCCTCCCCTCCAGTCGGGCGGCAGAAGGAGATGCATGAGGTTTGGATGGCCCTCGAAGTCGATGCCGAACATCTCCCAGGCCTCTCGCTCATGGAAGCTCATCGCCTCCCAGATCTGCGTCATCGACAGCATCCTCGGGTCGTCCCTGGGGAGGTCGACTCTGAGCATGAGCATGAACCTCGAATCGGGGTTCATGAGGTAGTAGATCATCTGCATCCTCCCCTCCTTGACGTAGTCCACCGCCCCAGCTGAGACGGGGTGGGTGAAGCCGTACTCGTCCCTCAGCGCCCTCGCCAGCTCCAGCACCCCCTCCCTCTTGGCGACGACCGACACCCTCTTGGCCCTCAGCACCTCCGCCCCCTCTATCAGCTCCGGATGCCCCCGCCTCAGGGCGTCGATGAACTCCCCCTCACTCCTTGCCGGCATGGAAGCCACACTCCTTTCGGATCTTCTCCTGCAGCAGCATCAGGCCGTGGATGATGGCCTCAGGCCTCGGGGGGCAGCCGGGGATGTAGACGTCGACGGGGACTAGGTCGTCGATGGCGACGGTGGCGTAGGAGTCGTAGAAGGGGCCTCTACCCGTGGGGCAGGCTCCGACGGAGACGACGAACTTGGGCTCTCCCATCTGCTCGTAGAGGTATTTCACCCTCTCCCCCATCTTCCTGGAGATGACGCCGACGACCATGATGCAGTCGCACTGCCGGACGCTGGCGAAGGGGAGGACGCCTAGACGCTCCATGTCGAATCTGGAGCCTGAGACCTGCATGAACTCGGGGCTGCAGCAGCCGGTGACGAAGTGGATGGGCCAGATGGAGAACTTCCTGGCCCAGGTGAGGAGGTAGTCGATGACGCCGTAGATCGGAGCCGAGACTCCTCGACTCATCTCACCATCCTCCTGAGCTCCGAGAGGAAGTAGCCGATGCCTATGAGGATGATGAGGGTGTAGAGGGCGACGGCCATGAGGGTGAGGGGGCTGAGGGAGTAGACGGAGGCGAGGATGACCCAGGTGAAGGCGTCGAGGGCGAAGAAGATGACGGCGTAGCCGAAGTATCTGAGGGCTCCGGTCACCCTGAAGCTGAAGGCCCTGCCGAAGGGGGGTTGACCGCACTCGTAGATGTTCCTCTTGATCGGATTCGGCCTGCTGGGGGCCATCAGCTTGGAGGTGAGGATGGCGGAGGTGAGGAAGACTATGAAGATGGCGGCAAAGAGCCAGAAGGCGATATAATCGCCGATGTAGAGCATCCGGGGTCCACTCCCCAATACTCCCACAATAACCCTATTTAATCTTTAACTCTTCAACCGATGAAATTTTAGGCGTCCTAAAAAGCTGGGTAAAACGATAAATACGTTGGAGAGGGAATTAAAGGAGATCTTTTGGAAGGTGAAGAAACTTGGAGCCCGAGAAGATACACGTCATCTGGCTTTCAGGGCAGGCCTGTACAGGGTGTACTGTCTCCTTCCTGAACGCCACCCATCCCAGCGTCGTCGACATACTCACAGGCTTCATACCCCAGGCCGCCGGCATCACCCTCGACTACCATCAGACCATAATGCTCCCCTGGGGTGAGGAGGCCCTGGCGGCCGTCGAGGCCGCCGAGCGGGGGGAGCTAGCTCCCTTCGTCCTCGTCGTCGAGGGAGCCGTCCCGGATGAGGGCAAGGCCGGAGAGGGATACTGGTGCGCCATCGGAGAGGAGGAGGGCAAGCCGGCCACCTTCACCGAGAGGCTTAGACGCCTAGCCGAGAAGGCTGCCGCCGTCGTCGCCGCCGGGACCTGCGCCAGCTTCGGAGGCATACCCCATGGGAGGCCGAATCCCACCGGAGCTAAGGGCGTGATGGACTTTCTGGGTCGAAGCTGGAAGAGCAGTCTCGGCGTCCCCGTCGTCAACGTCCCTGGATGCCCCGTCCACGGGGAGCATCTCGCCGAGGTCTTGGCCCACGCCGTCCTCGCCGTGAGGGGGTATCTACCCCTGCCCGAGCTGGATGGGGAGCATAGGCCCACCTACATCTTCGGCCAGACAGCCCATGAGAACTGCCCCCGATGCGGCCTCTTCGCCGACGGGAAGAACAGCCACGCCTTCGGGGAGCCCTACTGCATGGGCCTCCTGGGCTGTAAGGGGCCGATAAGCCACTGCGACGTCCCCAAGCGGGGCTTCGTCGAGGGCGTGGGCGGCTGCACCACCATCGGGGCCATCTGCATAGGGTGCACCGAGCCCGAGTTCCCCGACGAGCCCTATGGCCCCTTCCTGAAGAAGGCGCCGGCGGGCTTCTTCGTCCTGGAGAAGATCCACAGCATCGGCGGGAGCCTCGACGCCGTCTGGAGCAGGATCAAGGAGAAGCTGGCTGGGAGGAAGCTGTGAGGTGGTGGAGATGGTGAAGAGGGAAGTCCTAATCGAGCCGATGACCCGGCTGGAGGGCCACCTGGGCATACAGGCCGTCGCCGACCTGGAGAAGGGGGTCTACGTCGACGCCCACAGCTTCGTCGTGATGTTCAGGGGCTTCGAGATAATCCTCAAGGGGCGGGAGCCGGCGGACGCCATCTGGATCACGCAGCGCATCTGCGGAGTCTGCCCCTACCCCCACGGCATCGCCTCGGCGATGGCGGTGGACATGGCCTATCAGGCGCCGCCGCCGCCCATGGGGGTGCTCCTGAGGAACTTCATGCACGGCGCCGAGCAGCTCTACGACGCCCCCCTAGGCTGCCTAGTCTTGGAGGGCCCAGACTACAGCGAGGCGGCGGTGAAGAAGTGGAACCCCGAGTGGTGGGAGAAGGCGAGGAAGGCGAAGGCCCCCAACGCCGACCTCCACGGCTACAGAACCATCGCCGACATCATGGAGGCCCTCAACCCCCTCTCAGGGGGGCTGTGGCTGAGGTCCCTGGCCGTGGAGAAGTTGGGGAGGAAGATGGCCGCCCTCTTCGGCGGTAAACACCCCCACGTCAACTCCCTCGTCCCGGGGGGAGTGGCGAAGACGCTGACGCCCACAGACCTAGAGCAGTATGCCGCCATGCTGGCCCACCACGTCGCCTTCGCCAAGGAGTTCATACCGGTGATGGACGACCTCCTGGACTTCGTCCTCTCCATGGGCTATGAGGAGTCCGGCGCCAGGAAGGTGAACCTCATCTCCTACGGCGCCTACGACGACCCCGAGGCCTACACGGCGAGGTACGATGAGATGTCCGAGTGGGGTTTGAGGCGGGCCGTCTCACCGGGCGTCGTCGTCGACGGCCAACTCGTCACCCAAGACCTCATCGAGATAAACGTCGGCGTGAGGGAGTTCATCGACCGCAGCTACTATGAGGAGTGGGCTGGACCCGCCGTCGCCGAGGATCCGGCTGGGAACCCCCTAGATGCGAAGCATCCCTGGAACAAGGAGACCAAGCCCAAGCCCGGGCCCTACAAGGCTTGGGACTCGAAGTATAGTTGGGCGGGCTCCCCCAGGTGGGAGGACTGGAGGAAGCGGGTGGACGGCTTCGCCCACGCCGTGGAGGCGGGCCCCATAGCGAGGATGTGGGTGACGGCGAAGGCTGGGAACGTCCCCGAGTCGACGGGGAGCAGCCTCAAGTTCACGCTGCCGAAGGCGACCGTCGCCGGCTACAGGGTTGCGGAGGAGATGGAGTTCGAGTGGAAGATACCTGGAGGGGTGAACACCGTGGAGCGCATCAGGGCTAGGGCCTACTACCACGCCTACTCGGCCTACGTGATGTACAACCAGCTCCTCCAGGCCCTGGAGCTGGTGAAGGCCGGTAAGGCTGAGGTCTGGAGGAGATATGAGAAGCCGAGGGATGGCCTGGGCGTGGGGATGACGGAGGCGATGAGGGGCGCCCTCGCCCACTGGGTGGTGATGAGGGGGCAGCGAATACAGAACTATCAGGTCATCACCCCCAGCGGCTGGAACGCCGGGCCTAGGCTGAGCGACGCCGACCTTGGGCCCTATGAGGATGCTATAGTGGGGACGCCGGTCACGGAGCCTTCGGAGGGGGAGCTCAGCGGCGTAGACGTCGTGAGGGTTGTGAGGAGCTTCGACCCCTGCCTCGCCTGCTGCGTCCACCTCTACGAGGGGGAGAGGAAGATCAGGGAGATCCCGATCTCCTAAGCGTCCGCCTCTTTTTCTTAATCTCCTCGATGGTCTCTAGGACTAGTTCTACGGCCCTATGGGCGGCCTCCTCCACCTCGGCTGAGAGGCTCAGCCTAGGCTCGACGCTCCCGGGTTTACAGCCGATGACGTAGGTCTCCCGGGGCAGCACGCCGAGGGCCTCTGCGAACCTCAGCAATCCCTCCAACCCCACCTCATGGAGCGTCACCCGGGCAAGTCCCTCCACGTCTCCCCCCTCCACCTCCAGCCTCATCCGCCGGAGGGTGCCCGGCTCCCCCTCCCCCTCCATGGAGTCGAGGAAGATGACGCCGTCATACTCCTCCAGGTCGGTGGCGATGGTGAGGCCCGCAGTCCCTATATCCCTCACCTCCACCCCCTCCGGCAGAGGCCTCGACGAGAGGAGCTCCACCACCCTAGGGCCGAAGCCGTCGTCCCCCATCAGCCTATTGCCGACGCCGGCCACCAGAATCCTCATCAAGGGGATTTAAGCCAACGCATTATAATTAGCCCTTCGAGGGATTCGATGGCCGCCGTCATCCTCGCCGGGGGAGGGGGGGAACGACTGGGGAGACCCAAACCCCTGGTGGAGCTGGGGGGGAGACCCCTCATCGCCTACGCCCTGGAGGCCGCCCTGGAGGTGGTCGACGAGGTCGTCGTGGTGGCGAGCAAGGGCACCTCCACCGTCCTAAGGGGGATGCTGCCCAGAGGAGTCGAGGTGGTGGAGGACCTGGAGGGGGGGCGTGGCCCCCTCATGGGGCTCTACACCGGGCTGAGAGCCGTAGGCGTCCACTACGCCCTAGTTCTCCCCTGCGACTCCCCCCTCCTCAACATCGACGTCCTCCGATATCTCCTGGAGAGGGCTGAGGGCTTCGACGCCGCCGTCCCCCGATGGCCCAACGGCTACATAGAGCCCCTCCACTCCGTCTACAGGGTTGAGCCCTCCCTAAGGGCCTGCGGAGAGGCCCTGGAGTCAGGTGGATTGGAGGTGAGGGGCCTCTTGGAGAGGCTTGAGGGAGTGCTATACGTCCCCACCGAGGAGTTGAGAGCCCTAGACCCAGGGCTCCACACCTTCTTCAACGTGAACACCCCTGAGGAGCTGGAGGAGGCGGAGCACATCCTGAGGGAGAAGCGGAGAGGCTCGCCGTAGAGGCCATCAATTATAAGTGAGCCGTTAAATAGGGAGACTAAAGGGCTGAGAGGATGGCCGACCCCGACCTGGTGCTGCTGCATCCGCCCAGCGTCTACGACTTCCGGAGACGCTTCGCCATGTATGGCCCCATCAGCGACGTCATACCGTCAACCCCCGTCTTCGAGATGTATCCCCTCGGCTTCGTCAGCCTCGTCGCCTACCTGGAAGAGCGTGGATACCACGCCCGCATCATAAACCTCGCCGTGAAGATGCTGAGGGACCCGGAGTTCGATGTGGAGAGGCTCATCGAGGGGCTGAACCCCCTCGCCTTCGGCATCGACCTCCACTGGCTGGTCCACGCCGCCGGAGCCCTCGATGTAGCGGCCCTCATCAAGAGGCTTCACCCTGAGACGCCGGTGATCCTCGGAGGGCTCTCAGCCACCTACTACCACACCGAGATCCTCGAGGAGTGCCCCCAGGTGGACTATGTTCTCAGGGGCGACTCGACGGAGGAGCCCCTGTTGAGGCTGTTGGAGCACGTGGAGCGAGGCAGGGAGCCTGAGGATGTGGAGAACCTCACCTGGAGGGGCGGCGACGGGAGGAGGAGGGTTAACCCCCTCACCTACGTCCCCATGAGCCTCGACGAGCTGACCCTCGACTACGGCGCCATGGTGCGCCTCGTCCTAAGGCATAGGGACCTGGAGGGGAGCCTCCCCTACGAGGGGTTCATGGACTACCCCTTCACGGCGCTCCTCACCTGTAAGGGGTGTATGTACAACTGCCTCACCTGCGGCGGCTCCCGCTACGCCTTCAGATGCTTCTTCAATAGGCCTCGCCCCGCCTTCAAATCCCCCGAGAGATTGGTGGAGGAGATGGCCGTCGTCGCCGAGTACTTCCACTCCCCCATCTTCCTCCTCGGCGACCTCAGGCAGGGGGGTCGACGCTACGCCGAGGCCGTCCTAGAGGGCATAAGGCGGGAGGGCATCGACAACACCATCACCCTGGAGCTCTTCACCCCCGCCTCCAGGGAGTATCTACGGAGGATGGCTGAGTGTTGCGGCAGCTTCACCCTGGAGATCTCCCCCGAGAGCCACGACGACGAGATCAGGCGAAGGCAGGGGAGGCCCTACACGACGGGGGAGATGGAGAGGTGCATCGGGGAGGCGTTGAGGCTGGGCTGTGAACGCTTCGACGTCTTCTTCATGATCGGCCTACCGGGTCAGGGCTACGACTCAGCCCTGGGGTCGGTGGAGTACTCCAGGAGGCTTCTGGAGCGGTTGGGCGATGGGCGCATACATCCCTTCATCGCCCCCCTCTCCCCCTTCCTAGATCCGGGCAGCCTCGCCTTCGAGCGGCCCGCCAGATACGGCTATAGGAGGCTGTACACGACGCTCAGCGAGCATCGAGAAGCCCTCTACCAGCCCTGCTGGAAGCTCTTCCTCAACTATGAGACCGGCTGGATGGGGAGGGATGAGATCGCCGAGGCGACCTATGAGGCGATGTTGAGGATGAACCAGCTGAAGCGGGACTTCGGCCTCGTGGAGGCGGAGAGGGCTGAGCGGGTGGAGGAGGGGTTGAAGCTGGCTAGATGGGTGATGCATAGGATCGACGAGATCAACGCCGAGGTCACCGATCCGGGGGAGAGGGCCAGGCGGTATGAGGAGCTGAGGGGCGAGGTGGAGAGGGCGAGGAGGTGGACCTGGGAGGGGAAGCGGGAGCTCCGGGTGACGGAGAGGGCGGGGATAAGGCTGAGGGGGGTCCTGAAGCATCTCCTGGGCCTGGCGAGGCGCCTATGAGGGAAAGAGCCTGCGCTCCACCTCCCCTATGGCCTCCAAGCCCTTGACCTCGAAGGGGAGGAGGGGGAGGGCGATGACCCTCAACTCCTCGAAGAGGCCCTCGATCTCCTTGAGATATCGGAGCTGCATCTCCCTCCGCCTCCTGTTGAACTCCGACCTCTCCGCCTCCTCCTCTGGGACGATGTAGTTGACGATGACCCCTGAAACCCCTATGCCGTAGCTGTCCAGCTCTCCCTTCACCCTCCTGGTCTGGTTGACGCCCAGGGCCTCGGAGATGGTCACAAGGAAGGCCTTCGTCCGCTCATCCCTCAGCATCGCCAAGACGTTCTCGGCGAGCCTCCTCCACTGCTCGATGATGCTCAGGGGGTCTCTACGTTCACCCCCCTTAACTAGGATGTCGAGGGCCTTCTTCACCCTGACATACAGCCTGGCGGCGTCGCCTAGATGCCTATAGAACTTCTCCTGGAGCTTGATGAGCGAGAGGGTCCCGCCGGCTGGGGCGGTGTCCCAGACTATGAGGTCGTAGCCGCCGCCGCTGTAGAGGTCGTAGACGTAGCTGAGGGCGAACTCCTCGTCGATGCCCGGGGCGCCGGCGACGTATTCGATGATCTCCTCGTCGACGGGGAGAAAAGAGGAGACCACCTCGTAGACCTCCCTCCCGAAGCGCTCCTTCCACATCTCCACGACGGTCTCATAGTCCAGCTCCACCGCCTCCAACCCCGGCACCTCCCCTATGGGGGTGATGGCCCCCGAGACGTCTCGCTCCAGGATGTCCGAGAGCGAGGGCGTGGGATCCGTGGAGATCAACAGCGTCTTGAGGCCCCTCAGGGCGAAGTGGAGAGCCGTCGCCGAGGCGGCCGTCGTCTTCCCCACGCCGCCCTTCCCGCAGAACATCACCATCCTAGGCTTCTCATAGTCGAGAAAGCTGAGGCCCTCCCCCGACATCATCATTAACCCCACCATCTCCAAGATAAAGGTTGGCACCGGCGTCAAAGCGGTTATCAGCAACCTAATCCTCTGGAGATGGAGGTTGAGGGGGCTATCGCCGAGGCTGTGGAGGAGGGTGGAGGAGGCCCTAGAGGAGGCTCTAAGCCACTATGAACGGGTGAATCACCTCATCTCCCTCTGGCAGGATGAGAGGGCCAGGAGGAGGGGGCTGAG